>NZ_JBFAID010000002.1:273216-335148 GCF_040654475.1 Micromonospora sp. NPDC050686 | reverse complement strand
CCGCCGGCCGCGCAGCACCCACCAGACCGCCAGAACCACCAGCAGGGCCAGGATCACGATCAGCCATTGCCCGTACGTCGACGGCACTTGTTCACCGTCCGTGACAACTCCGCGCCGTTACCCAACGTCGCGGCCACCGGGGCCCGCAAGACCTCCTCCGGCCGCCTTTGCTCTGCTTCACCCCAGGCAACACCGCGCTGAGCTGGAGCTTTCCGGCCCGGACGGGGCCAGGCCCCCCAGGCCCCCGGCGGTGCGCTCACCGTGTGTGACTGTTGCGTGGACTGAAGCAGAGCAAAGGCTGGGGAACAGCCTCTCGGGAGGCACGCACCGCTCACCGTCTGTCAGGGCTGAGCTCGTTCGCGGCGACGGCCAGGCCGGTGGGCCGTGCGGGCGGGTGGGCGGGCGGTGGGCGGGTGGCGGGGGTAGGCCGGCGGGGGTGGGCGGGCCGGGGGTGGGCGGGCCGGGGGTGGGCGGGCCGGCGGGTGGGCCGGCGGGTCGGGGCGACGGTGCGGCGCGGCGCCGGTCAGGCGGACGTGCGCTGCGGGGGGACCGGCGGGTTGCCGTCCTCGATGCGGGCGAGCCGGTTCTTCCGGTAGCCGTAGCCGAAGTAGATGACCGCACCGAGCAGCATCCAGATCAGGAACCGGATCCAGGTCTCCACGGACAGGTTGAGCATCAGGTAGAGGCAGGCCAGCGCCGAGACGATCGGCAGCACCGGGGAGAACGGCACCTTGAACGACCGCTCCAGGTCCGGCCGCCGGCGCCGCAGGATCGGCACCGCCACCGACACCAGCACGAACGCGCAGAGCGCGCCGATGCTGACCAGGTCGGCCAGCGCGGACAGCGGCAGGAAGCCGGCCAGCAGCGCGACGCCGACGGTCATGACGGCCGAGATCCGGTACGGGGTGCCCCAGCGCGGGTGCACCTTCGCGATCGACGGCGGGATCAGCCCGTCCCGGGCGATGGCGAAGCCGATCCGGCCCATGGCCACCAGGTCGACCAGGATCACGCTGGTCAGACCGGCGACGGCGGCGATGGAG
Organism: Micromonospora sp. NPDC050686; assembly: GCF_040654475.1. NCBI lineage: Bacteria > Bacillati > Actinomycetota > Actinomycetes > Micromonosporales > Micromonosporaceae > Micromonospora > Micromonospora sp. NPDC050686. The sequence continues at coordinate 334,108 of NZ_JBFAID010000002.1, read as the reverse complement.
ACCAGCACGGCGGCCCAGCCGGCGCCCACCGAGTTGAAGGCCGAGGCGATCGGAGCGCCCTCGTCGATGTCGGTGTACTTGACCGTGCCGACCACCACCAGCGAGACGGCGATGTACAGCACGGTGGAGACGCCCAGCGTGCCGAGCAGGCCGAGCGGCAGGTCCCGCTTGGGCCTGCGGGTCTCCTCACCGAGATTGGCCACCGCCTCGAAGCCGGTGTACGCGAAGAAGACCACCGCGGCGGCGCTGAGCGCCCCGGCCAGGCCGAACACGGACGGATCCATCCCGAACAGGGCCTGGGTGACCGGCTGCCGGATGCCGCCCTCACCGCCGGAGGCCGGCTCCGCGGCCGGGATGAACGGGCTGAGGTTGGCGGCCTTCACGAAGAACAGGCCGGCGACCACGATGAAGACGCAGATGGCCACCTTGACCAGCACCAGCAGGTTGGTGACCCGGGCGGACTCCCGGATGCCGACGATGCCCACCACACCGAGGATCAGCACGATCGCGATCGCGCCGACGTTGACGATGCTGCCCTCCTCACCGAACCAGGTGGTCGGCAGGCCGAACAGCTCGCCCAGGTAGCCGGACCAGCCCCGGGCGACCACCGCGGCGCCGAGCGCGAACTCCAGCAGCAGGTCCCAGCCGATGATCCAGGCGACGATCTCGCCCATCGTGGCGTACGCGTAGGTGTAGGCGCTGCCGGCGGCCGGGACGCTGGAGGCCAACTCGGCGTAGCAGAGCGCGGCGAGCAGGGCGACCACCCCGGCGATGGCGAACGAGATCACCACTCCCGGCCCGGCGGAGTTCTTGGCCTCGATGCCGGTCAGCGTGAAGATGCCGGTGCCGATCACGATGCCGATGCCGAAGCCGGTGAGGTCGAGCGCGCCGAGGCGCCGTTTCAGCCCCGGACCGCCGTCCGCACCGTCGGCCTGGCTCTGGCCATCACGTCCTTGATCGGTTTGGTCCGCAGTACCGACACCGCGATCACCCCTCCCGTTGCCCACCCTTCTGGCGGCCAGCGGTGGGCGATGCTACCCAGGACGGACCCTCGTCAACCCCCACTTCTCCCCCCATCTTGGCCACCACCCGCCGTGTGGAGCCGGTCACCATCCGCCAGGTGGAACAGCTCCCACGATGGACCGGCGTCGAACCGGGCCGGACCTGCGGCGCAATCCGCCCCAGACCCTTGCGTTCACCCCGTCCGGTGTGAAAATTTCCTACCAGCGGTCGATAGCGTACGGCGAATGTTGCCACTGCCGCCGCGAGAAGACCGGGAGCCCCCGACGAAGGGACACACCGCATGAAGGCAACTCGGCTCGCCACCGCCGGGCTGACCGCGGCACTGCTCGGCGCACTGGCCGCCGTCGCCCCCGCCAGCGCCGCGCCCGACGCGACGCCCGACTCCACCGCCACCTGCGTCACCGATCCGGCCACCCCGAAGCGCCAGTTCCGGGCCATGTGGATCGCCTCGGTGACCAACATCGACTGGCCCAGCAAGGCCTCCTGGACCGCGCCCGACCAGGTCGCCAAGCAGAAGGCGGAGTACCTGGGCTGGCTCGACCTGGCGCAGCGGCTCAACCACAACGCCGTCGTGGTCCAGGTCCGCCCGACCGCCGACGCGTTCTGGCCGTCCCCGCACGAACCGTGGTCGGAGTACCTGACCGGGGTGCGCGGCCGGGACCCGGGCTGGGACCCGCTGGCCTTCCTGGTCGAGGAGTCACACAAGCGCAACCTGGAGTTCCACGCCTGGATGAACCCGTACCGGGTCTCCATGCCCGCCCCGGGCGGCGCCGGTGCGGACATCTCGATGCTGGCCCCGGACCACCCGGTCCGCCAGCACCCGGACTGGGTCTTCGCGTACCCGCCGGCCGGGGTCGCCGGCAGCCGGCTCTACTACAACCCCGGCCTCCCCGAGGTCCGCGAGTTCGTCCAGACCGCGATGATGGACGCGGTCGAGCAGTACGACATCGACGGTCTGCACTTCGACGACTACTTCTACCCGTACCCGAGCGGCACCTGGCAGGTGCCGGACGACGCCACGTTCGCCGCGTACAACCGGGGCTTCACCGACCGGGCCGACTGGCGGCGGGACAACATCAACCTGCTGATCCGGGAGATGAACTCCAAGATCAAGGCGGCCAAGCCGTGGGTGAAGTTCGGCGTCAGCCCGTTCGGCATCTGGCGCAACAAGTCCGCCGACCCGGCCGGCTCGGACACCACCGGCTCCCAGTCGTACGACATCATCTCCGCCGACACCCGAAAGTGGATCAAGGAGGAGTGGATCGACTACGTGGTGCCGCAGCTCTACTGGTACATCGGGCAGTACCCGGCCGCCGACTACGCCCGGCTGGTGCCGTGGTGGGCGGAGCAGGTACGCGGCACCAAGGTCCAGCTCTACATCGGCCAGGCCGACTACAAGAGCGGTGACCCGGCGTACGGCTCGTACTGGATGAACCCGAACGAGCTGTCCGACCACCTGACGCTCAACCGGGCGTACCCGGAGGTGCTCGGCAACGTGCACTTCTCGGCGGTGCAGGTACGGGCGAACCGGCTCGGCGCCACCGACAGCTACGCCGCCGAGCACTACTCCCGACCGGCGCTGGCGCCGGCCATGCCCCAACTCCCGTCGCGCCCGCTGCTGTCCCCGGTCATCACCACGGCCCAGCGGCAGGCCGACGGCGTACGGCTGAGCTGGCTGCAGCCGGCGGACGGCCGGGGCCCACTCGGCACCGCCACCTCGTACGCCATCTACCGGTTCGACGGCGCCGACCGCGCCGAGCAATGCGACTTCGCCGACGCGGCCCACCTGGTCGGCACCGTGCGCGGCACGGACGGCCCGGTCCAGTCCTGGCTGGACGGTACCGCGGCGGCCGACGGCCGCTACACCTACTACGTGACCGCCCTCGACCGCTCCTGGAACGAGGGCCCGCCGAGCCCACCCCGCACCATCCGCTGAGATACAGGCAGGGGCCCCTTCTTAACGCCTGCGGTAGAGAAGGGGCCCCTGCTCAACACCCGAGGGGCGCGGCATTCGTCTGTTTCGACGTATGTCAGCGGTGGTTCGCGTTCGGCACGGCTCGACGCCCGCTGGATGATCGACGATTATCGACGTCCCCGGTGACCCGCCGGGGGTGATCGCCGTACCGCAGACCCCCGCGGAGGTACCCGTGTCCAGACGCCTCGCCACCACCCTCGCCGCCGGCGCGATCGCGCTGCTCGCCCTGCTGGGCGCCGGCTCCCCCGCCGCCGCCGCGGTGAGCACCGAGCAGAAGCTCGCCGTCCTGTCCAGCTGGACCCAGACCAGCGCCACCAGCTACAACGCCTGGAACGCCGGCCGCCTCAACAAGGGCGCCTGGTCGGAGTACGCCTTCGACTGGTCGACCGACTACTGCTCGTCCAGCCCCGACAACCCGCTCGGCTTCAGCTTCAGCCTCAGCTGTTACCGGCACGACTTCGGATACCGCAACTACAAGGCGATGGGCCGGTTCTCCGCCAACAAGTCCCGGCTGGACAGCGCCTTCTACGCGGACCTGAAGCGGGTCTGCGCCACGTACAACGTCGTCGTCCGGCCGGCCTGTTACAGCCTGGCCTGGACCTACTACGAGGCGGTCAGCATCTTCGGCTCCGTCGCGGCCGTCCAGCAGGCCGACATCGACCGCGCCGCCCGGATGAAGGCCGACGCCGAACGCCGCGCCGCCGCCCGCTCCTGACCGGACCGGCGCAGACGCGCCAAAGGTACGCCCCGGCCCGCCGGCCGGGGCGTACCGCTTCGGCCGGTGGCTCAGGCAGGCCGGGTCAGGCCAGCTCGGCCTACGTCGGCGGGTTCGGTGCCCGGCGGCCGGGTCAGGCGTGCTCGGCGGGACGCCAGCCCGGGTCGGGGCCAGGCTGACCCGGGGCGGGACCACCGCCGGCGCCGAAGCGGCCCGAGCCCACCGCCAGGTCGGGGTGTTCCACGCCGAGGGCCAGCACCGCCGCCTCCTCCAGGCCCAGCTCGCCACCCTCGGCGTACGCCCGGTCGTAGACGGTTTCGCCCAGCGTCCGGCGCAGCTCGGCCTGCCGTTCCAGCCAGTACTCGCCGTACAGCCCCGGGGTGGCCCGCATGGTCGCCCGTACGGTCTGGCCCGCGCCGAAGAGCCGGGCGGCGAGCAGCGGCTGCCGGCCCGCCGCGCAGCGGACCGCGACCGCGTTGACCGTGTCGCAGGCCCGGCCGTGGTAGCCGTGGCTCATCCGGGAGCGCAGCGCCACCATCAGGTGCTCGTGCGCCGCGACCAGGTCACCGCGGGCCAGCGCCACCACGCCGAGCAGCATGTCCACCGAGCGGCGGCCCCGTTCCACCGGCCGGCTCGCCTCCACCGGTCGGGCCGCCCCGAGCAGTTCCGCCGCCTCGTCGAGGGCACCCCGCCGCCACAGCAGCTCGGCCAGGTTGAACACGGCGAAGAGCGCGTCCCCGGCCACCTCCTGCTCGTACGCCCAGTCGATGACCTCCCGGCAGACCCGCTCCGCCTCGGCGAACTGCCCCAGGTCGATCAGGGGCGCCGCCCGGCCGGCCAGCACCCGGGCCAGCAGCCCGGCGTCACCGGCCTGCCGGGCGGCCGCCTCGGCACGCTGGGAGAAGCGCAGCTCCTCGGCGAACTCGCCGTCGGCCCCCGCGTGCAGCGAATGCATGTGGTACGCCGCCGCCAGCTCCGCCTCCGGGATCGCCTCGCCGTGCTCCGCGATCCGCCCGTAGAGCCGGAAGAGCCACAGCCGCCCCTCCCGGGCCAGCCCACGCTCCCGCCACCAGTGGTCCAGCCCACCGGCCAGCCGCAGCCCGGCCCGGGCGCTGCCCCCGGTGGCGCACCAGCGCAACGCCGCGCGCAGCTCGTCGGCGAGCGGGTCCAGGGCGTACAGCGACAGCGTCACCGGCCGGCCGTCCGGGCCCAGGTGGGCGCGCTCCAGGGCGTGTGTGCACCAGGCGACGTGCCGGTTCCGGGCCGCCTGCTCCTCGCCGGCCTCGGTCAGCCGGCGGCCCGCGTACGCCCGGATCGGGTCCAGCATCCGGTAGGTGCTGCCCGACGCCCGTGGTTCGGCCAGCACCATCGACTTGTCCACCAGCACCGACAGCGGGTCGAGCGGGTCCTCGCCGAGCAGCCACTCCACGGTGGGCAGGTCCACCGGGCCGGCGAAGACCGCCAGCCAGCGCAGCAGCCGGGACGCGCGTGGGCCCAGCGTGCGGTACGACCAGGTGACGGTCGCCTGCATGGTGAGGTGGCGTTCGCTGGCGGAGCGTTGCATCGCCCGGTGGGCCGGGGTCGGCGGGGTGGCCCCGGCCGCGGCGGCGGCCAGGTCCACCGTGTCCTGCTGGTTGCCGGTCCAGCCGGTCTCGGCGGGCGGTGGCTCGGGCACGTCCCGGCCGGCGTCCAGCACCCCGAGCACGTCGTCGAGGCGGGCGGCGAGCTGGCCCACGGAGAGCACCCGCAGCCGGGCGGCGGCCAGTTCGATGGCGAGCGGCAGGCCGTCCAGCCGGCGGACCACCCGCCGCAGGTCGGCGGACTCCGCCGGATCCGGCGGGCGGCCACCCCGGGCCGCCGCCGTCCGGTCCAGCAGCAGCGCCACCGCGTCGCTCTCCGCGCCGCCGGGCCCGGGCTCGACCGACAGCGGCGGAATCCGCCACACCACCTCGCCCGGCAGCCCGAACGGCTCCCGGGTGGTGGCGAGCACCCGGATCCCCCGGCCGCCGGCCAGCAGCCGGGAGATCACCTCGGCCGAGGCCGCCGGCTGCGCGTCGCAGGTGTCCAGCAGGATCAGCATCCGGCGGGCCGCCGCGTACTCGACCAGGGTGTCCATCATCGGCCGGCCGGGCTCCGGACGCAGCCCGAGCACGGCGGCCACCGCGAACGCCACCAGCCCGGGATCGGTCACGGTGGCGATGTCGACGAACCACACCCCGTCCGGGTACGCCTCGACCGCCCCGCCGGCCAGCTCCACGGCGAGCCGCGTCTTGCCGGTGCCGCCCGCACCCAGCACGGTGACCAGCCGGTGCGCCTCGACCAGCGCGCGCAGCTCGGCCCGCTCGGTCTGCCGGCCGACGAACGCGGTGACCTGGGTGGGCAGGTTGTGCGCCACCGCGTCCGCGGTGCGCGGCCGGGGGAACTGCCGCTCCAGGCCCGGCGCGACCAACTGGAACAGCCGTTCCCGGTCGTCGAAGCCGCGCAGCCGGTGCAGGCCCAGGTCCAGCAGGGACGCCCCGGCCGGCAGCGGGTCGGCGTGCCGGGCGGTCGCCGCCGAGCAGAGCACCTGTCCGCCGTGCGCGGCGGCGGCGACCCGGGCCGCGCGGTGCACCTCCGGGCTGGCGTACTCCCCGTCGCGCGGCTCGGCCCACCCGGTGTGCAGTCCCATCCGGACCCGCGGGGCGGCGTCCGGGGTGGGCCAGTCGTGGTCGGCCAGCGCCCGCTGGCCGTTCAGGCAGGCGGCCAGCGCCGCCGCCGCGTCCGGGAAGGCGAGGAAGAACGAGTCGCCCTCGGTGAGCAGCTCGGCGCCGTCGGTGGCGACCAGCGTCCGGCGGAGCAGCCGGCGGTGCTCGGCCAGCACCGGGCGGTAACCCGCGCCGAGCATCTGGGCCAGCCGGGTCGACCCCTCGATGTCGGTGAACACGAAGGTCACCCACCCGGTCGGGAGGTGGATCCCTGGCGACATGCGTGGAACCTCCCGCCCCGTGACGTCGGGTTCATGCTGCCCTATGTGCGCGCGGTCACGCATCGTGAGAACGGTCGGGCGGAACCCGACCCCCGGGCCCCCTCCGGCATCGTCAGCGGGGGTTGGGTCGGGCGGCCAGGCGGAGGCGGGAGGGTTCAGCAGCCGCAGCCGCCGCCGCAGCACCCGCCGCCCGTCGGGGCGGGGGCGCCGCCGGGCACACCGCCGCCCCGGCCGGTCACCGCCACCGTGGACAGCAGCTTGACCGTGTCACCGTGACCCTGGGGGCAGGACGCCGGCGCGCCGGCCTCCGACATCGGCCGGTTGACCTCGAAGGTGTCGCCGCAGGCGCGGCAGCGGAACTCGTACCGGGGCATGTCATCAGGGTACGTCCCGCTGGCGGGGAGTGCCGGTTCGCCGTGCTGCCGCGCGTGACGGACTACTTCGCGTCCAGCGCCTCGCGCATCCTGTTGATCTCTGCACTCTGCTCGGCGATGACGCCACTGGCCATCTCGTTGATGATGACGTCGACCCCGAGCGCCAGCACCTCGCCCGCCATGTCGATCGCGCCCTGGTGATGTTCGATCATCATGCTGACGAACATCCGGTCGAACTCGGCGCCCCGGGCGGCGGTGAGCCGGTCCAATGCCTCCGGTGACTGCATGCCACCCATGCCGTGCTGGTGACGGCCGCCGGAGTTCCGGTCCAGGCCACGGTCCGTCAGCCAGGTATCCAGCGTCTTGATCTCCGGCTCCTGGGCCGCCAGGATCCGATCGGCAATGATCTTGATCTGTGAGTTCTGCCCCCGGTCCGCCACCAGCCTGGCCATCACGAGCGCCTGCTCGTGGTGCGGGATCATCATCGTCACGAACCGGGTGTCGGCGTTGTTGTGCGACGGACGCGGCAGGGGCGACATCTCGTTGGCCGCGAGGGTCTTCGCCGGCTCACCAGGGGCCCCGGGCAGCAGCACCGGCGCGGTCGCGTCCGGTGCGCGGGGCAGGGCGAGCGACTCCGGCGGCTTCGGCTTCGCCGCCGGGCTCGGCTGGTCGTCCGGCCACCAGAGGACCGCCGCGACCCCGGCGGCCACCACCGCGAGCACAACCAACTCGATCAGCACAATCGCCCGCGATCGTCCGAGAAGAGCCCGGACCCGTACACCTAGCACAACTCGACTCCCGCCGTCCGCCCTGAGGATGGCCGGGATCGTAACGCGGCGGTGCCCTGGCCCGGGAAGATCGAGACAGGGAAAAGGCGCTATTGGTCCTACCTGCGGTTATTCATGCCGTCGCGCCGCCGCGAGGTTTGCCGAACCGTAACCCAAAGCGGCGGCTAAGTGTGATGTGCATCACAATCGCTGCATCGAAGGCCGGTTATCGTCCGGAGACCCTGCTCAACCCCCATGACGAAGGGTTTCCTAAATGTTCGAGCGAACCCCACAAGGGAGCCGGAGGCTGGCCATCACCGTGGCCGCAACAGGCGCTCTTCTACTCAGCGGCATCGTGGCCGCATCGCCGGCGAGCGGCGCCGGCGAATCCACCGAGGGCACGGACGTCTGCGAGTCGTTCCGGGCGGCCGGCGACAACTTCGCTGAGTACTGCATCAGCGAGGCGGCAGCCACCGACGTGGCGGCCGCGAACGCCATCCCGGGCGTCGACGAGATCTCCCACAGCCCCAACCTGCAGCAGATCGCCAACTACCCCAAGTTCGGCGGGTTCGCCAGCGAGGGAGCGTACAACTCGGACCTGGCGTTCCAGGGCAACTACGTCTTCGCCGGCAACTACCTGGGCTTCAGCGTCTTCGACGTCAGCAAGCCCGCCTCGCCCCAGGTCGTCAGCCAGGTGGTCTGCTCCGGCTCGCAGGGCGACCCGTCGGTCATGGGCAACCTCCTGTTCCTCGCGGTCGACCAGGTGCGGACCGACGACTCGTGCAGCAGCGCGGTCGGTTCCGTGGCCAACCCGGCCCACTGGGAGGGCGTCCGGATCTTCGACATCAGCGACAAGGCGAACCCGAAGTACATCAAGTCGGTCCGCACCGACTGTGGTTCGCACACCCAGACGCTGGTGCCGAGCAAGGACGGCAAGAGCGTCTACGTCTACGTGCAGTCCTACAGCCCGTCGGGCAGCGCCGCGTACTGCAAGACGCCGCACGACAAGATCTCGATCATCAAGGTGCCGCTGGACAACCCGACCGCCGCGTCCGTGGTGGCCACCCCGGTTCTCTTCCCGGGAACCACCGGCGCGAACTCCACCACCGGTTGCCACGACATCACCGTCTACCCGGCTCTTGACCTGGCCGCCGGCGCCTGCATGGGCGATGGCGTCCTGATGGACATCTCCGACCGGGAGGCGCCGCGGATCATCAGCCAGGTCCGGGACACGAACTTCGCGTTCTGGCACTCGGCCACGTTCAACAACGCCGGCAACAAGGTCATCTTCACCGACGAGCTTGGCGGCGGCAGCAGCGCGATCTGCACCAGCAACTACCGGACCAACCAGGGCGCGGACGCGATCTACGACATCGTCGGCTCCGGTGACAGCCGTACGCTGGTCTTCAAGAGCTACTTCAAGATCCCGCGGCTGAACACCACGCGGGAGAACTGCGTGGCGCACAACGGCTCGCTGATCCCGGCGATGGGCCGCGACATCATGGTCCAGGCGTGGTACCAGGGCGGCATCTCGGTGATCGACTTCACCGACTCGGCCAACCCGGTCGAGCTCGCGTACTGGGAGCGGGGCCCGCTCTCCGACACCCGCAACATCCTCGGTGGTTCCTGGTCGACGTACTACCACAACGGCTACATCTACTCGAACGACATCCAGAAGGGCCTCGACGTCCTCAAGCTGGACGACCCGCGGACGAACAACGCCCGCGCGATCGCGTTCGATGAGCTGAACGTGCAGACGCAGCCCAGCTACCCGGCCTGCACCACCGTCCTGAGCAACCGGCAGAACGGTGGGCTCGACATCAAGTCCGGCATCACCTGCCTGGACGGGGTGACGGTCAACGGGGCGACCAAGGTCGCGCCGGGTGCCGGCCTGATCGCCTTCAACTCGACCCTCAACGGCTCGGTCACCGCGAACGGCGCCTCCGTGGCGTCGATCGTGGAGAGCACGGTGAACGGCTCGGTGGACGCCATCGGTGGCACCGTGCGGGACAGCATGGTCACCGGCTCGGTGAAGACGAGCTGAACCCGCAACAGCACCACAGCTCCGGCCCGGCGGATTCCGCCGGGCCGGAGCCCGGTGTGTTGCCGCCGGCAGGACCGGATCTGCCGCCCCGGGCGGAGATGGGTGATACTCGACGGGTGGTGGACGGCGAAGACAGATCGACAGTTCGGCCCCTGCGTCCGGCTACGCCGCCCGACGATCTCGGGGCCGCCCGGCCGGCTGTCCCTCGCCCTCGACGCGCCGAGCTGAGGCCCACCACGCCGACGCCGCCGGACGCCGGGTCAGGTCCGCCGGACGCCGGGTCGACTCCGCCGGACGCCGCGTCGGGTACAGCCGGTGCCCGGACGGAGGCGGCCGGTGTCCCGACGCCAGCGACGACGGCCGGGGGACAGCGGCGCCGGATTCCGTTCGCGCACGCGGTGCCGGTGCCGTCCCGGCGGCTGGTGCTGGCCGCCGCCCGGGCCACCCGCGCCTGGTCCGGCCGGCCGAGCGGCCGGGTCACGCTCTCCGGGCTCTTCCTGCTGCTCCTGGTCGGGGTCACCGCGGCGGCCGGCGCGCTGCTGGTGCCGGCAACCGCCGGGCAGCAGGTCGCCGCGGACGCCACTGCGACCACCCCGCTCGGCCTACCGACGGGCGACGCCCTGCCGCCGGCGACCGCCCTGCCACCGGCGACCGCCGGGGCACCGCCGACCGCCGGGGCACCGGGCGCGTCCGGGCCGGCGGGGCTGCCCGAGGTCACCGTGCCGCCCACCACACCGCAATCCGCCGGGGCGGCGGTCGGCCAGACGGCGACCGGCCGACCGGCGGACGCGCTCGCCATCTGGGCGCAGCAGGTCGGCGCGCGGACCAACATCTCCCCGGTGGCCATGCAGGCGTACGGCTACGCCGAGCTGGTCCTGGCCCAGACCCACCGCAGCTGCCAGTTGAGCTGGACCACGCTGGCCGCGATCGGCTACGTGGAGTCCCGGCACGGCCAGGCCAACGGGGCGACGCTGAAGTCCACCGGTCGGGCGGAGCCCGAGATCATCGGTGACCCGCTGGACGGCCAGGGCGGCCGGTCTCTCATCCGGGACACCGACCGGGGCGCGCTGGACAGGGACACCACCTACGACCGGGCGATCGGCCCGATGCAGTTCATCCCGACCACCTGGGAGCAGGTCGGGGCCGACGCGGACAACGACGGCCGGCGCGACCCGCACAACATCAACGACGCGGCCCTGGCCGCCGGCAACTACCTCTGCCAGGGCGGCCGGAACATGACCATCGCCGGCGACTGGTGGGGCGCGATCCTGTCGTACAACGACGTGCGCCGGTACGCGCAGGACGTCTTCGACAAGGCCAACGAGTACGGCCTGGCCAGCCGCACGTGACGTGACCGTTCGCATACATTTGGAGAAGCGGACACTTCCCCCGGGCAGCGGTTGACGGCAAGCTAGACGGGTGATGGTGCGGGAGTGGGATCCACGGACGGCGTCGTCCGCCGAGATCACGTCGCTGCTGGACACGCTGAACGCGGTCCTCGCGACCGATCTACCGCAGGACCCGCCATGGCGGGAGAGTTCGCTGCGGGAATACCTCTCCGAGGTGATGCCGGGCGAACGCCGGATCTCCTGGCTGGCCCAGGCCGAGCCGGGTGAGGACGGTGGGCCCGCCGCGGTCCTGGGCCACGTCCAGGTGCTGCTGCTGGGCGGCATCGGCGTGCTGGAGGTGCTGGTGCATCCGTCGGTCCGGCGTACCGGGCTGGGCCGGACGCTGGTCCGGCTGGCTGGCCGCCGGGTGTGGGACGAGGGTTTCCAGTCGATCGGTGTGGAGGTGGTCGGGGGCACCCCGGCGGTCGCCTTCTACGATTCGCTCGGCTTCGCCCGGGAGTACGTGGAGACCCGCAGCGTGCTCGACCTGACCGCGGTGGACTGGCCGGCGCTGGCCGAGATGGCTACCGGCGTCGCGGCCGGCTACCACGTCGAGTTCCACCCGGGCGGCCCGCCGGAGGAGTTGCTCGAGGCGTACGCGCGGGCCAAGGCCGAGGTGCGCGACGTCGACGACGGCGAGCTGCGCCCCAGCTCGTACGACCCGCAACGGTTGCGGGAGAGCCTCGACACGCTGCACCGGCGGGGCATGAAGCCGTACATCGTGCTGGCGCTGCACGAGCATTCGGGCGAGGTGGCCGGGCTGACCGAGGTGGTGGTGCCCGCGCAGCATCCCACCCGGGCCGACCAGTACGACACCATCGTGGTGCAGGACCACCGCGGCTACGGCCTCGACCGGGCGATCAAGGCGCGGATGCTGCTGGAGCTGCGCTCCGCCGAGCCGGAGCTGGCCGAGGTCCAGACCTGGAACGCGCAGGCCAACGAGGCGATGCTCAAGGTCAATGCCGAGCTGGGTTATCGGCCGGACCGGGAGTGGTGCGAGTACAGCGTGGACGTCGCCGAGCTGGTGCACCGGCTGGACGCCGGCGCGGCCGGCCGGGACGGAGGGAGGTCTCAGTAGTCCCAGCTGCGGGGGTTCGGCGGCGGCGGCACGGAGCGATTCTTCGCCACCCGCACCTCCCACTGGCTGCGCCGTCGCCGTACCTCCCGCTCCACCGGGCAGCGGTGGTAGGTCTCCGGCGGCCGGGCCAGGCCGTAGATGTCGGCCCACCACTCCCCGGGTCGCGGGTCGAGGATCGTGTTCAGATGGGACGGGTAGCGGCGGCCCGCGCCGTCCCGGATGTCGTCCCGGTCGCCCATCGGCTGGATCACGTGGCCGTCCGGGTCGACCACGGCGAGATGCAGCCCCGCCGCGCCGAGGAGCCGTTCGAGCACGCGGAGGCTGGGGGTCAGCTCGCCGGCCTCGACCCGGCCCACGGTCGAGGGCGCCACGTCGGCGAAGCGAGCCATCTGCCGCTGGCCGAGCCCGGCGATGCGCCGCGCCCGGCGCACCAGGCCGGCGATCGGGAAGGGGCCGATGGTCGGACCGGGGTCCGGGGGATCGAGTGCGGAAGCCATGTCCCGGACCCTGCCCGCCGCGACACCCCGGCGACAACCCCTGTGGACAAACCTGTGGACAAGCTTGTGGACAACTCCCTGGCGCAATGCCGGACGGTGGCGCTTCCCTCGGCTGCCCGCTCGACCCGGCCCGCGACCCGCCCTGCCCGACCACGGCCTGTCCGGCCCTGACCTGCCGGAATGCTCGACGCAGCCCCGGCCCGGCCGCCGGAGCGGGCTGGCCAGACCCTGCCCCCGGGCAACCCTCATCCGCCCGCTTTGCTCTGCTTCAGCGGAGGCAACACAAAACCGCCGCGGGTGTTGCCTCGGCTGAAGCAGAGCAAAGGCGGCGAGCGAGGCCACCCGGGCTCCGGACGCGGGCGGACCGCGGAACGGCCCGGAGGGCACTGGGAGCTGCTTCGCGGCGGACAGAGACCCGGACATCACGACGCGACACGGCGCAACCAAGGCACGGCGCGACACGGGTGGTCCGCCGGCGCCCGCGCGAGGAACGGGGAGAGGGTTCAGTAACGCTCGCGGAGTAGCCGGGCCGCCTCGACCGCCCAGTAGGTGAGGATGATCTGCGCGCCGGCCCGGCGGATCGAGGTGAGCGTCTCCAGCATCGCCCGCTCGCGGTCGATCCAGCCGTTCGCGGCGGCCGCCTCGACCATCGCGTACTCGCCGGAGACCTGGTAGGCGGCGACCGGGACGTCCACCGCGGCCCGGACCGCCGCGACCACGTCGAGGTACGGCAGGGCCGGCTTGACCATCACCAGGTCGGCGCCCTCGGCGACGTCCAGCTCCACCTCGCGCAGCGACTCGCGCAGGTTCGCCGGGTCCTGCTGGTAGGTGCGCCGGTCCCCCTCCAGCGCCGACTCCACCGCGTCCCGGAACGGGCCGTAGAACGCGGAGGCGTACTTGGCGGCGTAGGCGAGCACCGAGACGTCGGTGTGGCCGGCGGCGTCCAGGGCCCGCCGGACCACGCCGACCTGGCCGTCCATCATCCCGGACGCCCCGACCATGTGGACACCGGCGTCGGCCTGGGCGACCGCCATCCGGGCGTACGCCTCCAGGGTGGCGTCGTTGTCCACCGCGCCGTCCGGGGTGAGCAGGCCGCAGTGCCCGTGCGAGGTGAACTCGTCCAAACAGAGGTCGCTCATCACCACGGTGGCGTCGCCGACCTCGGCGACGACGTCCCGGATGGCGACGTTGAGGATGCCGTCCGGGTCCAGGCCCCCCGAGCCGGACTCGTCCCGCGACGCCGGCACCCCGAAGAGCATGATCCCGCCGACGCCGGCCTGGACCGCCTCCGCGGCGGCCTTGCGCAGCGACTCCCGGGAGTGCTGGAGCACCCCCGGCAGCGACGCGATCTGCCGGGGCTCCGCCAGCCCCTCCTTGACGAACATCGGCACGACCAGCTCGGCCGGGTCGACGCGGGTCTCGGAGACGAGCCGGCGCACGGCGGCGTTGCGGCGCAGCCGGCGGGGCCGGATCTCGGGGTACGGCATGACGGGCCTCCCTGCAGGGTCAGCGGAAGCGGAGCGCGGTCGGCCCCTGCACCTTCGAGCCACGGCGCTGCTTGGCCGGCATGGCGGCGAGCTTCTCGCGCAGCTCGACGGCGTAGGCGGCGAGCGCCTCCACCAGGTCGGGCACCGAGGCGTGCTGCGGCTGCACGTCGACCCGCAGGCCGAACTCCGTCGCGGTCTCCGCCGTCTTGGGCCCGATGACCGCAACAACGGTACGCGCGTGCGGCTTCCCGGCGATACCGACCAGGTTGCGCACCGTCGAGGAGGACGTGAAGAGCACCGCGTCGAACCCGCCCGACTTGATCGCGTCCCGGATCTCGGCGGGCGGCGGCGCGGCCCGGACGGTCCGGTACGCGGTCACGTCGTCGACCTCCCAGCCGCGCTCGGTGAGCCCGGCGGCGAGGGTCTCGGTGGCGATGTCGGCGCGCGGCAGCAGCACCCGGCCCACCGGGTCGAGCACCTCGTCGTGCGGCGAGAACTCGGCCAGCAGGCCCTCCGAGGACTGCTCACCCGAGGGGACCAGCTCCGGCTGGATGCCGAAGGCGCGGACCGCCTCGGCGGTCGCCTCACCGATGCAGGCGATCTTGACGCCACCGAAGTGGCGGGCGTCCAGGCCGTGCTCGGCGAACTTCTCCCAGACCGCCCGGACCGCGTTCACCGAGGTGAAGATCACCCAGGCGTACCGGCCGTCGACCAGGCCCTTGACCGCCCGCTCCATCTGCGCCGGGGTACGCGGCGGCTCGACCGCGATGGTCGGCACCTCGCACGGGATGGCCCCGTACGCGCGCAGCCGCGCGCTCATCACGCCGGCCTGCTCCTTGGTCCGGGGGACGAGCACCTTCCAGCCGTACAGCGGGCGGTTCTCCCACCAGCTCAGCTTGTCCCGCTGACCGACGCCCTCGCCGAGGGTGAGCACCACCCGGCCGGTGAAGCCGAGCGCCGCCGCGACGAAGGATTCCACGGTCGACGTGGTGGTGTACTGCGTCTCGCCGGTGCCGTCGCCGGTCACGCCGACGCCGGTGGTGCCGTCCACCCCGGCGGCCAGCAGGCCGTCCCGGACGGCGGCCAGGTCACCGGCGTCCACGGCCAGGGCCAGCGAGCCCCGGGTGACGGCGGCGGCGAGCGCGTCGAAGTCCAGCGTGCTGACGTCCTCGACGTCGGCGACGGTGCGTACGCCCGGCAGCGGGACGCCCGCGTAGGTGGCCACGCCCGCGGCCTGGCCCACCCCCGGCACCACCTCGAAGTGCGCGGCGGTGCGCGCCACCGCCTGCACCTCCTTGACCACCGAGTCGTGGCCGAACGGGTCGCCGGCGACCAGGTGCACCGCGTTCTGCCCGGAGCGGGCGGCGGAGATCAGCACCTTCGCCACGTCCCCTGGCACACCCTCGGCGGGGCTGAACTCGGCGTCGGACCTGGCCTGGGCGCGGACGTGCGCCAGCAGCGACTCGGGGACTCCCCGGTCGTAGACCACCTGGTCGGCCTCGACCAGGGCGTCCAGCGCCCGGCGGGTCAGCAGGCCCGGGTCACCGGGGCCGGCCCCGACGAACGCGATCCGGCCTACGGGCTTACGGGTGCGGGTCATTCTGTGCTCCCAAGTTGCTGGGTCCCCGGGCCGGCGTGTCCTTCTTGGCCGAGGATCGAGTCGGCGCCGAGTTCGAGGAGTTCGGCGGCGAGTGCCTTGCCGATCTCCGCCGCGTCGGCGGGCGTTCCGGTGCGGGACAGCCGGAGGTCACGAGTACCGTCCGGGCTGATCACCGCCCCGCGCAGGTAGATCTCTTCACCGGTCTCACCCTCGGCGAGTTCGCCGTAGGCGGCCACGGGTGCGCTGCACCCGGCCTCCAGGGTGGCCAGCAGGGCCCGTTCCGCGACGACCGCGGCTCGGGACGGTGCGTGGTCGAGCGCCGCGAGCAGCGCGACCAGGTCATGGTCGTCGGCCCGGCACTCCACCGCCAGCGCGCCCTGGGCGGGCGCGGGCAGCATCAGCATCGGGTCGAGCGTCTCGGTGATCACGTCGGTCCGGCCGATCCGGGCCAGCCCGGCCCGGGCCAGCACGACCGCGTCGAGGTCGGCGTCCGGGCCGAGCACCCGGCCCAGCCGGGTGCCGATGTTGCCGCGGATCGGCGTGACCTCCAGCTGCAGGCCGAGGGCGTGCAGCTGGGCGATGCGGCGCAGCGCGCCGGTGCCGATCCGCGCACCGGGCGGCAGCTCGGCGAGGGTACGGCCGTCCCGGGCGACCAGCGCGTCCCGCGGGTCCTGCCGCGGCGGCACCGCCGCGATGTGCAGGCCCGGGGCGCCTGCGGTGGGCAGGTCCTTGTAGGAGTGCACCGCGAAGTCGATGGTGCCGGCGGTCAGCGCGTCGCGCAGCGCCGACACGAACACGCCGACGCCGAGCCGGTGCACCGGGGCCGTGGAGCGGTCCCCGGCGGTGATCACCTCGACCAGCTCGACCGGCCGGCCGGCGGCCGCGGTCAGGGCCTCGGCGACGTGCCCGGACTGGGCCATCGCCAGGGCGCTGCCCCGGGTACCGAGGCGCAGGGGGGCGTTCATCGCTCACCTCCGGAGGTCGGGACGTCGGCGGTCGCGGTGCCGGGCACCTCGGCCACCGCGAAGGACGGCCGGCCGGCACGCTCCGGCTCCACCACGTCGGGAACGGTGTCGACCGGCGAGGTCTGCGGCACCTGGAGGTCGAACAGCTCGCGCAGCAGCGCCGCGTACTGGTCGCCGCCCGGCTCGGCGGCGAGCTGGCGGACCCGCACGGTGGGCTGGTGCAGCAGCCGCTGCACCACCCGGTGCACCGTCCGGGCGACCTCGGCGCGCTGGTCGTCGGTGAGGTCGGGTCGGCGCTGGGCGAGCCGCCGCAGCTCGGCGGTGACCACGTCGTCGGCGCGCCCGCGCAGGGCCGCGACGGTGGGTGCCACGTCCGCTCCGCGCAGCCAGGACAGGAACGCCTCCACCTCGGCGGTGACGATCCGGGTGACCTCGGCGGCGTCGGCGGCGGCCGGCCCGTCGGCGAGGACGGCGGCCATCCGGTCGATGTCGATGACCTCGACCCCGGGCAGCTCGGCGACGCCCTCCTCGACGTCGCGGGGCATGGCGAGGTCGAGCAGCACCAGCGGCCCGCGCCCGGCGGCCCGGCCGCGCAGCGCCCGGGTCACCACGTCCAGGGTGAGGACCGGTTCGGTGGCCGCCGTGGCGGCCACTACGATGTCCACTGTGGCGAGCGCGGCGACGAGTTCGGCCATCGGGACCGCCTGCGCGCCGTACGACTCGGCCAGCCGCACCGCCCGTTCGGCCCCCCGGTTGGTGACGGTGAGCGGCCCGGCACCCAGCCGGGACAGCGTCGCCACGCCGAGCGAGCCCATCGCCCCGGCCCCGACCACCATGGCCGCCCGCCCGGCGAGGTCGCCGTCGAGGTGGCCGGCGGCCAGCTCCAGCGCAGCGCTGACCACGCTCTGGCCGGCCCGGTCGATGTTGGTCTCGGCGTGTGCCCGCTTCCCCACCCGCAGCGCCTGCTGCATCAGCTCGTGCACCAGCCGGCCGGCCGAGTCCGCCCCGGCGGCCCAGTGGTACGCGTCGCGGAGTTGGCCGAGGATCTGTGCCTCGCCGACCACCATCGAGTCGAGGCCGGCGGCGACCCGGAAGACGTGGTCGACCGCGGCGGCGTCGTAGTGCACGTACAGGTGGTTGGCCAGGGTGGCCGGCGGGGCGCCGGCCTGCTCGGCGAGGACCGCGCAGATGTCACCGAGGCCGCCGTGGAAGCCGGAGACCGCCGCGTACACCTCCACCCGGTTGCAGGTGGAGACGAGCACGGCCTCGGCGACGTACGGCTGTGCGACGAGCCGGTCGAGCATCCGGGTGAGTTCGGCGGGTGCCACCGCCAGCCGCTCCAGGGTGGCGACCGGGGCGGTGCGGTAGGACGCGCCGACGACGAGCAGTTTCACGTGCCGATCGCCTCCTGGGTGTCGGTGGCCGCAAGCCCGCCGGGCAGGGCGGTCAGGCCGGTCCCGCCGGTGACGGGGAGCGCGGTCAGCGATGCCTTGCGGTGCTCGTGGAAGGACAGGATCTGCAACTCGATGGCGAGGTCGACCTTGCGCACGTCGACACCGTCCGGCACCGAGAGTACGCACGGCGCGAAGTTGAGGATGCTCGTGACGCCGGCGGTGACCAGTTGGTCGGCGACCGCCTGGGCGGCCGGCGCCGGGGTGGCGATCACGCCGATCGAGATCGACTCCTCGGCGGCGACCCGGGGCAGCTCGTCGACGTGCCGGACGACCAGGCCGTTGATCTCCTTGCCGACCCGGACGCGATCGGCGTCAAAGAGGGCGGCGATGCGGAAGCCGCGGCTGGCGAAGCCGTCGTAGCCGGCCAGGGCGTGACCGAGATTACCCACGCCGACCAGCGCGACCGACCGGCACTGGGTGAGCCCGAGCACGTACTCGATCTGCTCGATCAGCAGCCCGAGGTCGTAGCCCACCCCCCGGGTGCCGTACGAGCCGAGCTGGGAGAGGTCCTTGCGGAGCTTGGCGGAGTTCACCCCGGCGGCGCTGGCCAGCCCCTCGCTGGAGACCGTCTCGTGCCCGGCCTCGGCGAGGTGGTGCAGGGCACGGAGGTATTCCGGGAGCCGCGCGACGGTCGCCTCCGGCAGGTCCGGGAGCGCCGGTACGGCACCGGCGCGGCCGGGCGCGCCAGGGTGACGATGCTGACTCATGAGACTCCGTGCGGTGCGATCCTCGGCCGGCTCCGTAGCCCGGCCAATTCGGGACCCCCGCGCGCGGCCGGATTCACCGGTCGTGCTAGCGGGGCGCGTCGGAACTACAGCGTAGGCGCTTGTGAAGACGCGCACAAATCGCGATCTTGCTGACTCGCGACGCCCCTCCACCAGCTCCTCCATTCCACAAGATCGATCCGGTCGCCCCCGCCGACGCCGCCCGACGATTATTGCTCATTTACGACTTCTCTGACCAATCGCGCGCGTGTCGTCGCGCTGCGTGTGCACACCGACGGGGCGCATCTCACGTTTCGGGCCGGCGCGCTTCGGCGGCGGGGTAGGGAAAACCCCACCCCGGAGACACCGGCCTGCGGGATGGGCCGGGCCGCCGGGCGCTCCTAGCCTGGGTGCATGACCGCCGTATCCCTGGACACCGTCCCGTCGCCGCTGGGCGGCGTGGCCCGCCGGCTGCTGCACGACTCCGCGTACGTGCTGCTCGGCCTCCCGATCGCGCTGGCCGGCTTCGTGGTGGCGATGGCGGGAATCTCCCTCAGCGCCGGCCTCCTGGTGACCACGCTGGGCCTGCCGGTCCTCGCCGGCACCCTGTACGCCACCCGCGCCCTGGCCGACGTGGAGCGGTTCCGGCTGCCCGGCGTGCTGCGCCAACCCCGGGTACGCCCGGTCTACCGCGGCCCGCGCCCCGGCGCCGGGTTCTGGGCCCGGGTCCTCACCCCGGTACGCGACGCGCAGTCCTGGCTCGACTTCACCCACGCGCTGTTCAAGCTCCCCGTGGCGCTGCTCACCTTCGTCCTGCTCCTGGTCTGGTGGGCGGTCGCCGTCACCGGCTCGCTCTACTGGGTGTACGACTGGGCCATCCCGCGCGGGCCGGGCGACCAGGATCTCAGCCAGCTGATCGGGATGGGCGACGGCGCCGCCGCGCGGATCTTCCTGAACGTCGCCATCGGGGTGTTCTGCCTGTTCACCCTGCCGCTGGTGGCGCGCGGCTGCGCCGTCCTCCAGGCCGCCTTCGCCCGGTCCCTGCTGACCGGGGTGGCCGAGATGCGCAACCGGATCAGCACCCTGGAGGACCAGAAGCAGGCCGCCGCGTCCGCCGAGGCGACCGCCCTGCGCCGGCTGGAGCGGGACATCCACGACGGCCCCCAGCAGCGGCTGGTCCGGCTCGCGATGGACCTGAGCCGGGCCCGGCAGCAGCTCGCCGGCGACCCCGAGGCCGCCGGCCGGACCCTGGACGAGGCGGTCGCCCAGACCCGGGAGACCCTGAGCGAGCTGCGCACCCTGTCCCGGGGCATCGCCCCGCCGATCCTGGTCGACCGGGGGCTGCCCAGCGCGCTGGCCGCCCTCGCCGGCCGCTCGCTGGTCCCGGTGGAGCTGGCCGTCGAGCCCGACCTCGGCACCCCCGCCGGGCGGCTCGATCCGGCGGTGGAGAACAGCGCGTACTTCGTGGTCGCCGAGGCGCTCACCAACGTGGCCAAGCACAGCGGGGCGACGCGGTGCCAGGTGACCGTCACCCGCCGGGTGGGCCGGCTGGAGATCGCCGTCGTCGACGACGGGGTGGGCGGCGCGCACCTGGCCAAGGGGCACGGGCTGGCCGGGGTGGCCGACCGGGTCCGGGCCACCGGGGGGACGCTGGACGTGGTCAGTCCGGCCGGCGGCCCCACCGAGCTGCACGTCGAGCTGCCCCGGTGAGCCCGCGTGCCCTGCGGGTGGTGCTGGCGGACGACGCCGTACTGCTCCGGGAGGGGCTGGTCCGGCTGCTGACCGAGTCCGGGCACCAGGTGGTGGCCGCGGTCGGCGACGGGGACGCGCTGGTGGCGGCGGTGGTCACGCACCGGCCCGACGTGTCGCTGGTGGACGTCCGGATGCCGCCGACGCACACCGACGAGGGGCTGCGCGCGGCGGTCACCGCCCGCCGGCTGGTGCCGCGTACGCCGGTCCTGGTGCTCTCCCAGTACGTCGAGGTGTCGTACGCCGACGACCTGCTGGCCACCACCGGCGGGGCCGGCGGCGGCGGGATCGGCTATCTGCTCAAGGACCGGGTCGCCGCGATCGACGAGTTCCTCGACGCGCTGGCCCGGGTGGCCGACGGGGGCACCGTGCTCGACCCGGAGGTGGTCGCCCAGCTCCTGGTGCGGCGCCGCCGCGACGACCCGCTGGCGGCCCTCACCCCGCGCGAACGCGAGGTGCTGGCCCTGATGGCCGAGGGCCGCTCGAATCCCGGCATCGCCCGCGCCCTGGTGGTCAGCGACGGCGCGGTGGAGAAGCACATCCGCAACATCTTCACCAAGCTCGACCTGCCCCCCGACGCCGACGACCACCGCCGGGTCCTGGCCGTCCTCGCCTACCTCCGGCCGTGACCCGGGTCAGCGGAGGGTGCGGGCGAGGGTCACCGCCCCGGTGAGGGTGTCGGCCACCGGGTGGGGGGAGGTGCGCAGGCGGGCGGGGTCCGAGAAGCCGCCGGCGTAGAGGACGCAGCGGGCGCCCACCGACACCGCGGCGTCCGCGTCGTCCATCGAGTCGCCGATCAGCACCACCTCACGGCCGGTCAGGCCCAGCTCGGCGAGGTGCTTCTCCAGCCACTCGGCCTTCGGGCCGCCGCCGACCTGGGCGCGCAGCCCGTCCACCCGGGTGAAGTGCGGCGTCAGCCCGTACGTGTGCACGGTGGGCACCAGCTCGTCGTGGAACCACATGGAGAGCAGGGACTGGCTGCCCGGCCAGGCGTCGATCGCCGCCGTCGCGTCGTCGGCCAGCGTGCAGCTGGCCAGCCCCGCCCGGTACGCGTCGTGAAAGATCCGGTCGAGGGCGCCGAACGCCTCGGCGTCGATCGCCCGCCCCAGCATCTCCGCGTAGTAGTCGGCGATCGGCCGGCGGAACCGGACCCGGTGCTCCTCGCTGGTCACCGCCGGCCCGCCGGCGCTGGCGAAGGCCGCGTTGGTGGCCTTGACCACCAGGTCGAGGTCGTTGAGCAGGGTGCCGTTCCAGTCCCACACCAGGTGACGCCGCGTCGAGGTCATCCTTGGACGATAAGGCTCCGGTCAAAGCTGCGGCGTGGTCAGGTCGCGCAGCA
This sequence comes from Micromonospora sp. NPDC050686, assembly GCF_040654475.1. Lineage (NCBI taxonomy): Bacteria > Bacillati > Actinomycetota > Actinomycetes > Micromonosporales > Micromonosporaceae > Micromonospora > Micromonospora sp. NPDC050686. The sequence continues at coordinate 311,984 of NZ_JBFAID010000002.1, read as the reverse complement.
GGCGGTCCTCCTCCACCCGCCAGTAGCCGTGCTCCTTGCCGTCCAGCAGCACCACCGGCAGCCGGTCGCCGTACTCCCGCTCCAGCTCGACGTCGCCGGTGACGTCCTTCTCGACCCACCGGTCGCCGGTGACCGCCACCACCCGGTCCAGCGCCGCGCGGGCCTCCTCGCACAGGTGACAGCCGGGTCGGGTGATCAGGGCGAGCCGGGCGTCACTGGACATCTGGCACCTCCGGGTGGCGGCCGGCGGGAGCCGGCGGGCGGAGGCCGGCCGGGGCCGACCGCAGTTGGGTCTTGCGTACCTTGCCGATCACCGAGCGCGGCAGCGAGTCGACGAACTCGACGTCGGTCGGGCACTTGAACCGGGCCAGGTTACGGGCACAATGCGCGAGCAGCTCCGCCCCGGTCACCGACCGGCCGGGCACCGGCACCACGTACGCCCGGACAGTCTCCCCGGTCCGCGGGTGCGGCGCACCGAGGACCGCCGACTCGGCCACCGCCGGATGCGCGTCGAGCACCAGCTCCACCTCGTGCGGATAGACGTTGAACCCGTTGACCAGGATCAGCTCGCCGAGCCGGTCGACCAGGAACAGGTCCCCGTCCTCGTCGGCGTAGCCGACGTCCCGGGTCGGCCACCAGCCGTCGGCGTCCGGCCCGCCCCGGCCGTCCGGCCAGTAGCCGGAGAAGAGGTTCGCCCCGCGGACCACGATCTCCCCCGGGTCGGTCCCCGGCGACTCCACCGCCAGGTCCGGCTCGTCGGGGTCGTCGTCCGGCTCCGGCCCGGCGTCCGGCCAGAGCACGGTCCCGTCCGGGCCGACCAGGCGCAGCTCGACGCCGGGCAGCGGCCGGCCGACCGAACCGGGCTTCGGCTCGCCGCCGACCAGCGTCGAGGTGAGCACCGGGGCGGTCTCGGTCAGGCCGTACCCGACGTGCACCGGGTGGCCGGTGGCCTCGGTGAAGCGGGCCGCGACCGCCGGCTCCAGCGGCGCCGCGCCGCAGACCGCGACCCGGACCGTGGCCAGCGCCGCGGTCACCCGCGCGGCGTCCGCGGTGGACCAGGCCAGGAACATCGACGGTACGCCGACCAGCACGCTGACCGCGTGCCGGGCGAGCACGTCCAGCCCGCCGTCGGGCCCGAGCTCGTCGACCAGCACCCCGGTCGCCGCGTGGTGCAGCACCGCGCCGAGCCCCGAGTTCAGCCCGTACGCGTGGAACAGCGGCAGGGCGAGCAGCACGTTGTCGTCCGGCCCGACCACGGGCGGATCGATCCGGTCGACCTGCTCATGGTTGGCGGTCAGCGCCCGGTGCGACAGCATCGCGCCCTTGGGCTGCCCCTCGGTGCCGGAGGTGTACAGCAGCACCGCCAGGTCCTCCCCGCCCCGGGCGGGGAACCGGTCCGGGGCGGCGGCGGTCGGCGGCGTGGTGTGCACGGCGGTGAGCGCCGGCAGCTCCGCCGCGACCCCGGCGACCCGGTCCCGGACGTCCGCCGTGCAGATCAGCGTCGTCGCCCCGGAGTCGGCGAGCACATGCCGCAACTCCCGTGCGGTGAGGCCCGGGTTCAGCGGTACGGCCACCAGCCCGGCGCGCACCGCGCCGAGACAGGCCAGCACGAAGTCGGGCGTGTTGGGCAGCGCGACGGCGATCCGGTCCGGCCGGTCCCCGGCCCCGGTCGTCGCGCCGGCCAGCGCACCGGCGACGGCGGTCACCGCCGCGTCCAGTTCGGACCAGGTCAGGGTCTGCTCCCGCCAGATCAGGGCGGGACGCGCACCGCGGTCGGCGGCGGCCCGGCCAAGCCGGTCGGCGAGGTTCGGCGCGCGGTCGTCTGCTGCGTCCTGCACGGTCGCTGAGTCTGGCACAGCGCGCCACCGGCGGACCATGCCCGCGTCCGCCCGGGGACCGTCCGGCGGCCCGCCGGGCACCGGGTACCCGAGCCGTCGCCCCGGTCCGACCAGGAGGTTCGTTCGCGTACCGACCCGATCGTGAAAGTCAACCGCACACGACGGACAACCGGTCCGCCACTGGTGCGTCGTCCGGAGAAATACTTCCGCTCTGTGTAACGGACTTGCCACCCGCGGGTGACGTTGGCCCTATCATCACTCGGGTCGGCTCACCCCATTTGCCGTGAGTCGACACCCCTCAGCCCGAGGAGGCCCCCGTGCCCGTGAGCGCATTGGACCAGCACCTCAAGGGGATCTGCCGCCCGCCGGCACGTCCCGGACCGACGCTGCCCGACGGTGGCAGATCCGGTCCCGTCACGGCCGCGCCGTGGCGCACGGTGCGACCGACAGCCCACCGGACAGGGGAGGCACGGTGACCACCTTCGGCTACGCGGACCGGCCGGCGGGCCTGACCGGCCCGACGCCCCGGACGGGGATCAACGAGCGGCTGACCGGCACCACCGAGGACACCGGGGGCCTCGCCGCCCGGGGGGACGAGTCCCGCCTGGCGCGCAACCGGTCGTCCCAGCACAACGAGGCGCCACCCAGACCGGCGGCCCCCGGCGGCAACGCCATCCCGGCCGGCCGGGTGGTCACCCCGACCCGCCCCATGATGCCCTCGCAGGGCCGGCGGTCCGCCGAGACACCCGTGTCGGTGGACCCGTCCACCTCGGAGACGGCGGTCCTGCCCGCCGTCCGGCCGGACGGCTCCGCCGCGGAGACCGCGGTCCTGCCCGCCGTCCGGGACGTGGCCCCCGCCACCGGCTACCCGAGCCGGCCCGACCCGTCGGACCCGGCCACCGAGGTCTGGACGCTGGTGGAGCGGGCCCAGGCCGGCGAGTCGGAGGCGTTCGGCCTGATCTACGACCGGTACGTGGACACCGTCTTCCGCTTCGTCTACTTCCGGGTCGGCAACCGGCAGCTCGCCGAGGACCTGACGTCGGACACCTTCCTGCGGGCGCTCAAGCGGATCGGCAGCTTCACCTGGCAGGGCCGGGATCTCGGCGCCTGGCTGGTGACCATCGCCCGCAACCTGGTCGCCGACCACTTCAAGTCCGGTCGCTACCGGCTGGAGGTGACCACCGGCGACGTGCTGGACGCCGACCGGGAGGACCGCGGGCCCGAGGGCAGCCCGGAGGCGGCGGTGGTCGAGCACATCACCAACGTCGCCCTGCTCACCGCGGTGACCCGGCTCAACCCCGAGCAGCAGGAGTGCATCGTGCTGCGGTTCCTCCAGGGCTTCTCGGTGGCCGAGACGGCCCGGGCGATGGGCAAGAACGAGGGCGCGATCAAGGCCCTCCAGTACCGGGCGGTGCGCGCGCTGGCCCGGCTACTCCCGGACGGTTTCCAGCCCTGACCAGCTTGCGCGCACACCGGCCCGGTCCCCGCCGGCCGGCCACCCGCCGACCCCGCACCGGTCGTCCCGGCCCGCGCGGGCCGGGTCACCGCCGTCCCGGGCCCCGACCGCCGTCACGGCGCACGCCGGGCACCAGGTGAACGGCGAATCGACGCCGATCGCGGTCCGGTCCGGTGAAAGAGCTGTTCGGGGGCCTGCCGGCACGGTGACGACGATCACTGTCGGTGATTTCGGCGCTCCCCGCCCCGTAACTTGTGCCCGGTGCGGACCGTTTCTCCGGGTGCGACCGGTGGTTGCCCGGCGTCCCCCGGCCCACCCGGTTCGGAAACGCGGTCGACGCGGCCCTGTGCCGCTGGCGTACCGCCGCACCGGTCGCTGGTGATCAGCACGGCCGATCGGCCGTGACCCGCGAGAGGAGGTGCCTGCGGTGGACAGCGACCTCTTCTCCCGTCGGCGCGCCGAGCGCTTCTCCCAGCTTCTCGACGAGGCCGACGGCGGCCGGCGACACCACGTCCGCTCCCGCGTGGACGACCAGCTCGCCCCGCTCGTCGCGGTCAGCCAACGGCTGCGGACCGGACGGCCGGACGTCGAGGTCGACGCCCGCTTCCGGACCGGCCTGCGGGCGATGCTGGTCGCCACCGCCGAACGGGAGGGCATCGGGGCGGCCACCGCGGAACCCGCCCGGGCCACTGGCGGCCGCGCCACGGCCGGCACCTCGACCCGGGGCTCCTTCCTGCCCGCGGTGACCGCGCGGCGGGCCCGCGCCCGCGGCGCCGTCCTGGTCGGTGTCGCGGCCGGCGCGATCGCCCTCTCCGGCATCTCCGCGGCCAGCGAGAACGCGGTGCCCGGCGACGCGCTCTACGGCATGAAACGCTCGACCGAACGCGCGCAGCTCGCCCTGGCCAGCTCCGACATCAGTCGTGGGCAGCTCTTCCTGGACTTCGCCCGGACCCGCCTCGGCGAGGCCGCCACGCTGCGCGGCGACCGGCCCGCCTTCACCGCGGTGCTCGACGACATGGACGCCGACACCCGCCAGGGCGTACGGCTGCTCACCGCGACCGCCGCGCAGCGCGCGGAACCGGCCGGACTGGACTCGGTCGACGCGTTCCTGACCGGGCAGCGGCGGGAGCTGGCCGGCCTGCTGGGCACCGTCACCCGGGCCGAGCGGGACCGGACGCACCGGTCGATCGCCCTGCTCGACACGGTCCGCAAGCGGTCCGACGCGCTGCGCGCCGCGATCGCCTGCGACCTGCCCGCGTCCGGCAGCGATGCGCTGGGCCCGGTGCCCGAGGTCTGCCCCGGCGACCGCTGAGGCCGGCCCGGGTGCGGCCGCCCCGGGCGCCACCCGGTCCGGTGACCTGGCAGCCAGGCACGCCACACCTGCTGTTCGACCCGGTTGACCGGCGCCCGGCCCGGCTACGCTCGCGTAGGCCGTGTTTCATGAGGGCGGTCGAGCCGAGGGAGGGCACGTTGTCCCGCACCAGGAAGGTCACCGTCGCCACCGACCGCCACGGTCACACCACCGGCTGGGCGGAGACGGAGCAGGCGCCACCGCGCGAGGCCGACCCGACGGCGGCGGCCTTCTTCGACGTCGACAACACGATGATGCAGGGCGCGTCGATCTACTGGTTCGCGCGGGGGCTGGCCGCCCGCAAGTACTTCACCACCGGCGACCTGGCCCGGTTCGCCTGGCAGCAGGCTCGGTTCCGGCTGCTGGCCACCGAGCACGCCGGCGACATGTCGCAGGCCAAGGAGGCGGCGCTGGCCTTCATCGAAGGCTGGCGGGTGGACGACGTGGAACGGCTCGCCGAGGAGATCTTCGACGAGCTGATGGCGCCCCGGATCTGGGCCGGTACGCGCCGGCTGGCGCAGCGGCACCTGGCGGCCGGCGAGCGGGTGTGGCTGGTCAGCGCGGCCCCGGTGGAGATCGGCCGGGTGATCGCCGCCCGGCTCGGGTTGACCGGTGCGATCGGCACGGTGGCCGAGGTGGCGGACGGGGCGTACACCGGCCGGCTGGTCGGCGACCTGATGCACGGGCCGGCCAAGGCGGAGGCAGTCACCCAGCTCGCCGCGGTCGAGGGGCTGGACCTGGACCGGTGCGTCGCCTACAGCGACTCCGCCAACGACCTGCCGATGCTCTCCGCGGTGGGCCGGGCGGTGGCGATCAACCCGGACGGCGCCCTGCTCCGGCAGGCCCGGGAGCGGGGCTGGGAGGTGCGGGACTTCCGTACCGGTCGGCGGGCGTTCAAGATCGCCGTACCGTCGACCGCCGCGGCGGGGTTGCTGGCCGGCGCGGTCACCGCGGGCCTGGCGATGCAGCGCCGCCGCCACCGCACCGGCTGACCCGGGGCGGCACGTGGCCGGAAGCGGGCTTCCGGCCACGCCCCGGCACTCAGCCGTTCAGGTGGTAGTGCACCCCGAAGTAGCCCTCGTTCGCGTTGAAGTTGGACGCCTCCACCCCGATCCAGCCGTGGAAGGCGCCGTTGTCGCCGATGACCTGGAGCTGGGGCTTACGGTGCGAGCCGCCGGTGTAGCAGGTCGAGCTGGACAGGCAGCTGCACCAGTGCTCGTAGAAGTTCCGCCGCCCCGCCCTGGCGAGGTAGTAGCGGATCGGCGAGGCCGTGGTGCCTCCGCCGCAGGCCGAGCAGGCGGTGCTCGGCGCGCTCAACGTGCTACGGGAGAAGCGGACGAGCTGACTACGGGCCGAACGGGTCGGGGCGGCGTTCCAGCAGCTCGTAGAGGGTGTGCTGGATGGTCTCCCGGACCTGGTCGGCGATGTTGAACACCACCAGCGGGTCGTCGGCCGAGTCGGTGAGGTGGGCCGTCGGGATCGGCGGGCAGAACTGGATCAGCCACTTGCTCGGCAGCGGCACCATGCCCAGCGGCCCGAGCCAGGGGAAGGTCGGCGTCACCGGAAAGTACGGCAGCTTGAGCAGCCGGGCCAGCGGCTTGATGTCGGCGAGCATCGGATAGATCTCCTCGCCGCCGACGATGGCCACCGGCACGATCGGCGTACCGGTGCGCAGCGCCGCCGAGACGAAGCCGCCCCGGCCGAACCGCTGGAGCTTGTAACGGTCGGCGTAGAGCTTGCCGACGCCCTTGAAGCCCTCCGGGAAGACGCCGACCAGCTCGCCCGTGCCGAGCAGCCGCTCGGCGTCCGGGTTGCACGCCACCGTGCCGCCGGTCTTGCGGGCGATCTCGGACACCACCGGCATCCGGAAGACCAGGTCGGCGCCGAGCAGCCGCAGGTAGCGGCGGGCCGGGTGCTGGTCGTGCAGGGCGGCGGAGAGGATCAGCGCGTCCAGCGCCACCGTCCCGGAGTGGTTGCCCACCACCAGGCCGGCACCCGCGTCCGGCACGTGCTCCAGGCCGAACACCTCGGTGCGGAACCAGTCCCGGTAGAGCAGCCGCAGCAGCGGGTGGAAGACCGCCCCGGTCAGGTCCGGGTCGAACCCGAACTCGTCCACCTCGTAGTCACCGGAGAGCCGCCGGCGCAGGAAGGCCAGGCCGGCGGCGACCCTGCGGTCCCAGGGATCGCCGGGCCGGTCCGCCACCGCCGAACCGCCGGGCCGGCCCGTCGGGCCCGCAGCACCGGCCGGATCGGCGCCGGCGGCCTCCGCCGGGCCGTCCGTGGCGGCATCCTCCGTGGCGGCGCGGCCCATGGCCTCCGCCGGGTCGGCGCCGGCGCGGCCGGCGGCCTTCTTCGGGGCGGCCTTCTTCCCGGCGCTGGTGGGCGCGGTCCGCCGGTGCCCGTTGCGCCGGGCCGGCTCCGCGTCCGGTCCGGCCACGCCCAGCGGTACGTCGTACCGGCCGGGTTCGCGCCGTTCGTCGGTCACTGCCGCTCCTCCATGGTCGCGCGCACCTGCCGGATCCCCTCCAGGACGAGCTGCTCGGCGGCGGCCAACTGGCCCCGGCTGAGCAGCGATCCACCGTGGTGGGCGCGGATGAAGTCGGCGAAGGCCGCCGCGGTCGAGCGGGGCGTGAAGCCGTACTCACGCTCCAGCCGGGTGGTGTCGACGACCCGGCCGTGCACGAAGAGGTCGACCTGGTCCAGGCCGTACCGGCCGAAGCCGAGGTTGCGAGCCAGCGCGGCGGCCCCGGACAGGCCCGGCTCCAGCACCGGCACGGCGACCCGACCGGCCCGGCGGATCGCCTGGGAGAGGGAGAGCACCCCCGGACCGGCCACGTTGTACGTCCCCGGGTGCTCCTCGACGATCGACCGGTGCAGCACCTCCAGGGCGTCGTCGAAGTGCACGAACTGCAACCGCGGGTCGCGACCGAAGACGGTGGGCACCAGCGGCTGGGCGAAGTAGCGGGTGAGCGTGGTGTCCGCGGTCGAACCGATGAACGGGGCGAACCGCAGCACGGTGGCGGTGACGTCGGGCCGGCGCCGGCGGAACCCGCGGACGTACCCCTCGATGTCGAGGATGTCGCGGCCGAAACCGCCGCGCGGCACCTCGCGTGGCTCGGTCTCCTCGGTGAAGACGGCCGGGTCGCGGAACGACGCCCCGTACGCGGCGGTGGAGGAGCGGACGACCAGCTTGCGCAGCCGGGGCGCCCGCTGGCAGGCGGCGAGCAGCTGCATGGTGCCGATGACGTTCTGGTCCTTCATCGCCGACCGGCCGCCGTGCTGCGGGTCGGGGGCGCTGACCAGCGCCAGGTGCACCACCGCGTCGACCTCGAGGTCGGCGAGGAGGCCGCCGAGCGAGCCCAGGTCGAGCCGGACCCGCTCCACCCGGTCGAGCAGGTCGGTGACCTCCGGACCGGGTGAGGCGGGATCGACGCCGATCACCCGCTGGATCCGCGGATCGGTGGCCAGCCGGGCCGCGACGTGCGCGCCCAGGTAGCGGCCGACCCCGGTGACGACGACGACCCCCGGCGCACCGGAGGTGTCACCGGGGGTCATGTCGCGCTCCCACCTCGGCAGGCGGAATCGAGCCGGATCGTCCACGGCCTGATCACCTGAGCCTCCGAGGGTCGACAGTTGGCAGGTGCCGGGTAGCCGGGCCAGGCCCGGCCCCGGTCACTTGCCGAGACGGCGACGCTGGACGCGGGTCTTGCGCAGCAGCTTGCGGTGCTTCTTCTTAGCCATGCGCTTGCGGCGCTTCTTGACCACCGAGCCCATACGACAGCCTTTCGATACAACGTTCGGGGCGGGCCGTGCCGTCGCCACCGGGGTGGCGCGCACGATCGCTTCGGACAACGGACCGGACCAGCCAGCCGGGCGTCGGGGCGCACCACTGCGCGGTCACGGTCGGGGTCCAGGGTAGCGGGAGTGCGTCAGCAGGACCAACGCGACCCCGTCGATGCCCGTTACGTCGCACTCGGCGGTGCGCCCGGTGGCACCTCAGGCGGTCTCCTGAAAGGCGCCCCGGAGGTATTCGTGCACCGCGTGCTCGGGGACCCGGAACGACCGACCCACCCGGACAGCGGTGAGCTCACCGCTGTGCACCAGGCGGTAGACCGTCATCTTGGAGACCCGCATCACCGTCGCCACCTCGGCGACGGTCAGGAACCTGACATCCGACAGCCGACCGTCGGACTGCGACCCGGCCATGGCTCACCGACCCATCCCATGCCCGGCGCGTGCCACCGGCCGCGGAACTCCCGCTCCGACGGGCAACGCGCGTGTTACCAGTACGGTAGCGGGACGGCTGTGACCGGCGCGATCCCTTCCTGCGAATGATCATGCAGGATCGCCGGTTCACTCGACGTGAGCTGCGGTTTTCCGCCCGTTCGGGGTCGGCGTCCCGTTCACGGCACCGTCCCCTCAGCGGTGCGCGGCGACACCAGGCCGGGCCCTCACTCGGCGCGCAGGGCCACCACCGGGTCGAGCCGACCGGCCCGCTGCGCGGGCACCACGCCGAAGACGATGCCCACCGCCGCCGAGACGCCGAAGGCGAGCGCCAGCGACCACCAGGTGATCGCGGCGGGCACCGGCGAGAGCGCGTCGGCCGCCAGCGCCGCCCCCACCCCGAGCGCCATCCCGAGCAGCCCGCCGAGCGCGGTGAGCAGCACCGCCTCCAGCAGGAACTGGAGGCCGATGTCCCGGGGCCGGGCGCCGACCGCCTTGCGCAGGCCGATCTCCCGGGTCCGCTCCCGCACCGAGACCAGCATGATGTTGGAGACGCCCACCCCGCCCACCAGCAGCGAGATGCCGGCGATGGCGGCGAGCACCCCGGTCAGCACGCCGAGGATGTCCCCCAGCACGCCGAGGATCTGCTGCTGGGTGACCGCGCTGAACTCGGTGTCCGGGTGCCGCCGGGTCAGCTCGGCCACGATCCGGTCGCCGAGCGCGTCGATCCGTGCCCGGTCCGGCGCCTTGACCGCGATCCCGTCGATCCGTTGGGTGCCGTAGAGGCGGTGGGCGGCGGTGACCGGGATGTGCACCTCGTCGTCCCGGTCCACGCCGAGGCTCTGCCCGAGCGGCGCGAAGACCCCGATCACCCGGAACCGCACCCCGGCGATGCTGACCTGCTGGCCGATCGGGTCCCGGTCCGGGAACAGGGCGCCGGCCACCGACGCGCCGAGGACGGCCACCCGGCGGCTGGTGTCCACGTCGGAGGCGGTCAGGTAGCTGCCCCGGCCGAGCTGCCGGGTGAACACCGCCGGCGTCGTCTCCAGCACCCCCTGCACCGTGGTGAAGTCGGAACGGCGGCCGGCGCGTACCGTCTCGCCGGAGGCCACGGTGACCGCGACCCGCGCCGGGTCGCCGACCACCCGGGACACCGCGTCCACGTCGGCCAGGGACAGCCGGGAGACGGCGGGCGCCGCCCCGATGTCGAGCTTGCCCGGCACCACCACCAGCAGGTTGGAGCCGAGCCCCTCGACCTGCCGTTCCACCTCGCGCTTCGCGCCGGTGCCGATGGCCACCAGCAGCACCACCGAGGCGACCCCGATGATCACCCCGAGCATGGTGAGCGCGCTGCGCATCCGGTTGGCCCGCAGCGCGTCCAGCGCCACCCGCCACGCCTCGGCGAACCTCACCGGACCCCTCCCGCGGCGGCCGTGCTGTCCGAGACCACCGCGCCGTCGCGCATGACGATCCGGCGGCGGGCCCGGCCGGCCACCTCGTTGTCGTGGGTGACCATCACCAGGGCCACCCCGGACTCGGTGTTCAACTCCTCCAGCAGCGCCAGCACGGCCTGCCCGTTCGCGGTGTCCAGGTTGCCGGTCGGCTCGTCGGCGAGCAGCACCGTCGGGTCGGTGACCAGCGCCCGGGCGATCGCCACCCGCTGCTGCTCGCCACCGGAGAGCTGGTTGGGCCGGTGGTCCAGCCGGTGCCCGAGCCCGACCCGGCCGAGCATCGCGGCCGCGCGGTCGCGCCGCTGCCGGGCGCCCATCCCCCGGTAGACCAGGGGCAGCGCCACGTTGTCCACCGCCGAGGTCCGGGGCAGCAGGTGGAACGCCTGGAAGACGAAGCCGATCGTCCGGTTGCGCAGGGTCGCCAGCTCCGGCGGCGTCAGCGAGCCGACGTCCCGCCCGCCGATCACCAGCCGCCCGCCGGTCGGCCGGTCCAGCCCGCCGAGCAGGTGCATCAGGGTGGACTTGCCCGACCCGGACGGCCCGATCACCGCCACGTACTCGCCGGGGTCGACGGTGAGCGTCACCCCGCGCAGCGCCGGCACGGACACCCCGTCCAGCTGGTACGTCCGGGACACGTCGACCGCCTCGATCGCCGGCACCCCGGCCGGCAGCCCGGCGGTCACCGGCCCGCCCACCGGCCGGGCGCCCCGCTCACCGCAGCTCCTGCCCGGCCCGGACCCGGTCGGCGCCGCGCACCACGATCCGGTCGCCGGCCCGTACCCCGCTGACGATCTGCACCAGGTCCGGCCCCTGCACGCCGACGGTGACCGGCACCCGGTCCGCCCGGCCGTCCCGCAGCACCCAGACCGCGTCCCCGCCGTCGGCGGAGAAGACGGCCGAAGCGGGTACGGCCACCGCGTCGGCGGCCTCGCGTACCCGCAGGTGGACCAGGGCATTCATGCCGGGGCGCGGGGTGGGCGCGGGCTCCCCCTCGCCCTGGTGCCCCCGCTCCAGGGACAGCCGCACCCGGTACGTCACCCCGCCCCGGGCCGAGGTGCTGGGCAGCACGTCGACCGAGCGGACCCGGGCCTGGTAGGTCGCCCCGGTGACCGCGTCCAGCTCCACCGTGGCGGTCAGGCCCGGCCGGACCAGCAGCACGTCCGTCTCGTCGACCTCGGCGAGCAGGCCGAGCTGCCCGGTGTCCACGACGGTGAGCACCGGAGTGCCGGCGGTGACCCGGCCGCCCTGCGGCACCGCGTCGTCCACCCCGGCCGGCGGTCCACCCCGATCGGCCGGGGCGAAGGCCGACGGGTCGATGCCGGCCGCCGTGCCCCCGCCGGCCGCGCCGAGCAGCCCCGCCAGGTCGGCCGGCGCCGCGGCCCGGGTGCCACCGGGCTGCACCACCCCGGCGATCGGGGCGCGCAGGGTCAACGCGTCGACCGTCGCCTTCGCCAGGTCGTACGCCTGCTGGGCCTGGAGCCGCTGGGCGGTGGCGAGCGCGGCGACGGCCGAGTTCAGGTTGCGCACCCCGCGCTGCACCGAACGGACCGCCTCGTCGGCGGCCCGGGCGGCCGACTCGTACTGCCGCTGGGCGGAGTCCACCTGGACCAGCAGCGCGTCGCGCAGCCGCGGATCGCCGATCTTCCCGGCGGCGGCCCGGGCCGCGTCGTACGCCTCGGTCGCGGCCTTGTCGGTGCCCCGGCGGCGGCCGACCAGGCCGCCGCCACCCGACCCGCCCGCCCGTTGCGCGGCCTCGAGGGCGCGGCGGGCCTGGCGGAGCCGGTCCTGGGCGGACGGCGAGCTGACCACCGCCAGCACCTGACCCTTGCGCACCCGCTGCCCGGGTTGGACGCGCAGGCTGGCCAGGGTGCCGTCGGCCGGGGCGGTGAGGGTGGCGGCGGCCCGGGCGATCACCGTGGCCGAGGCGTCGATCACCTCGGTGACGGCGGCGCGGCCCACCTCGGCGAGGGCGACGGGCGACTGCTCACCACCGCAGGAGGCGGCCGTGGAGGCGGTCAGCGCGACGACGGCGACGAGAGCGGTGAGCAGGCGGGAACGGCGGGCCGCGGCTGACCGCGGCGGGTGGGTGCGGACCACCCGGACATGCTACGACCCGTCGACGACGATCGACGCGGTCAGACCGGGTCCCCGGCGACCCGGAGCAGGGTCTTGTCGACCGCCCAGAGAGCGACCAGCAGGACCGCGGGCGCGGGGCGACCGGCCAGCGCCAGCAGCACCGCCCCGGTGACGAAGCAGGCGGCCTGCGCGGCGAGCTTGGCCGGCGCGGGCAGCGCCACGGTGGCCCTCGGCGAGCAGAACAGGCCCCAGACCACGGCGATCAGCAGCGGCGCGCCGAGCCCGGCCAGCAGCCGGACCGGCCGGCCGGCGTCGAGGGTGAAACCCCACCAGCCGGCGGCGACGAGCAGGGCGAGTTCGAGCAGGAAGGCGAGCGCCAGCAGGATGACCTTCACGCCGACCGCCAGCCCCGGTACGCGGTGTCCAGGGTGGCCACCAGCTGGTCGAAGGAGCGGTCGAGGCCGCGCGGCAGGCCGAACCCGTCGGACGCCTCCAGCGTCACGAACCCGTGCACCGCGCTGCGGAAGATCCGGGCCGCGTCGGTGGCGTCGTCGCCGGTGAGGCCGTAGCCGCGCAGGATGGCGTAGACCGCGCCGAGGGCGCGCTCCCCCGCCGCCACGTGCTCCGGGTCGGCCACCGCCGGCACCCGCTGCGCCGCAAGGTACCGGCCGGGGTGCCGGTGGGCGTAGTCGCGCCAGGCCCCGGCCACCGCGCGCAGCGCGTCGGCGCCGGAGCGGCCGGCCGCCGCCGTGGTCACCGCGTCGGCCAGTTCGCCGACGGCGAGCGCGGCGAGCTTCTGGTCGAGCGCGTCCGCGCCCCGCACGTGCTTGTAGAGGCTGGGCAGCGCGACGCCGAGCCGGCCGGCGAGCGCGGCCAGGGTGAGCCGGTGGTAGCCGACCTCGTCGGCGAGCACGGCCGCCTCGCGGACCACGGTCGCCGGGGTCAGCCCCGCCCTAGGCACGGGCGGTCACCGCCAGGAACTCGACCAGGTCGGCGGCCGTGGCGTCGGGCTGGTCCGCGTACGGGTAGTGGCCGGAGTCGGCGATCATCCGGGCCTCGGCCGTGCCGAAGAGCCGCCGGGCGGCCCGCGCCTCCGCGCCCGGGTCGGGGAAGTCGGGATCCCGCGTACCCATCAGCACCAGCACCGGTTGCCGCACCTCGCCGGCGCGCGCGCTCCAGTGCGGGTCGGTCGGCGCGATGACCCCGCGCACCGCGGCCATCCGCCCGCGCAGCCGGGCCACCATCTCCCGGCGGTACGCGGCGTCGTCCGCCGGCCGGGCGGCCGGGAAGAGCGAGCGGTGGAAGAGCCCGAACAGCCGCGGGCTGCGCAGCACCGCCCCCTGGGCCAGCCGCAGGAACGGGCTCAGCTTCGGCGCGGAGACGAACGGGGCGATCTGCACCACGCCGCTGACCAGCTCGGGCGCGTCGGCGGCGGCGAAGACCACAGCCGCCGTGCTGGACGAGCTGCCGACCAGGGTGGCCGGGCCGCCGAGAGCGCGGACCACGGCGAGCAGGTCGCCACCGACCTCGGCCGGGGCGTACGAGGGCCAGTGCGGGCTGGAGTCGCCGTGGCCGCGTACGTCGATCGAGGCGACCCGGTAGCCGGCCGTCACCAGCCGGGGCACCAGGTGCCGGTAGGCCGCCCGGTTCTCCCCCATGCCGTGCGCGAGGACCACGAGCGGGCCCTCCCCGTGCGCCTCGTAGGAGACGGTCCCGCCGTCCCGCACCACCTGGCTAATCGTCATAGCCCTTAGGCTAACCTCATTAGCCTTGCTGGTCAAGGGTGCCCGGAAACGCGGCTGGCCCGGTCACCGCAAGCGGCGGTGACCGGGCCGGGGCAGCCGATCGGGACTACTTCTTGGAGATCAGGGCGCGGCCGAAGAACGCCAGGTTGGCGGGACGCTCGGCGAGCCGGCGCATCAGGTAGCCGTACCACTGGTCGCCATAGGGCACGTAGGTGCGCACCGTGTAGCCCTCGCCGACCAGCCGGGCCTGCTCCTCCGGGCGGATGCCGTACAGCATCTGGAACTCGAACCGGTCCGGGCCGCGGTCGAACCAGCGGGCCCGGTCCTCGCCGATCGCGATCAGCCGGGGGTCGTGGGTGGCCAGCATCGGATAACCGTCGCCGGACATCAGCACGTTCAGGCAGCGTACGTAGGACTTGTCCACCTCGCGGGCGGACTGGTACGCCACCGACTCCGGCTCCTTGTACGCCCCCTTGCACAGCCGCACCCGGGACCCCGCGCCGGCCAGCTCCCGGCAGTCCGACTCGGTCCGCCGCAGGTACGCCTGGAGCACCGCGCCGGTCGACGGGAAGTCCTTACGCAGCCGGGCCAGCACGTCCAGCGTCGAGTCGGTGGTGGTGTGGTCCTCCATGTCCAGGGTGACCGTGGTCCCCGCCGCGTCCGCCGCCGCGCAGATCGCCCGGGCGTTCTCGTACGCGAGCCGCTCGTCGATCATCTGCCCGAGCGCGGAGAGCTTCACGCTCACCTCGGCGTCCGGGGTCAGCCCGGCGGCGCCGAGCAGCCGCAGCAGCTTCACGTATTCGTCCCGGGTGGCGTTCGCCTGCTCCGGGTTGGTGGTGTCCTCGCCAAGGTAGTCGAGGGTGACCGCTTGGCCGCCGTCGACGAGCGCGCGGGTCGCGCGCAGCGCGTCGTCGGTGCCGGCGCCGGCGACGAACCGGCGGACGACGTCCCGGGTGAACGGGGCCGTCGCGACGAGCCGCTCGACCTGGGATGACCGGGAGGCGGCGAGGATGACGGAACGGAGCATGAGCCGAGCGTAACGCCCGCCCCGGACCCCCCGCCGAGCGGCGGCTCCCCACGTGAAAAGCGTGCAAGGAAGGGGCCGCTGTTAACGCATTTTGTATAGGAGGGGCCCCCGCCTGACACCCCACGGCGGGCGCGGATGAGCTACAACGATCATGTGGAACGACACCCCCGGCGCCGGCTCCGGTCGGCCACCGTGCAGCTCGGCGCGCTGACCGCCCTGGCGCTGGCCCTCTCCGGCTGCAACCTGACCGACGACGATGACGACTGCGCGCTCGGCCCGTCCGGTGGGGGCGGCGGGGACACCGTCGCGCTGGCGCTGTCGGCGCCCGCGGCGGTCGCCGCCCGCGGCGCGCCCGCGCCGGTCGCCGCCGCCGTGCCGGAGCGCGGCGGGTTCGGCACCCACCTCGCCTCCTGCGGCGGCTGAGGTGCGGCGGGAGCCGGTCACCCCGCGACCCGACTGGGACGCCACCATCCGCCGGCAGGGCCTGGTGTACGTCGACACCGAGCTGCCCGACGGCGGGGTGATGTCGTACTGGGACGAGACCGCCGCGTACGCGTTCGACCTCGACGAGGTGCTCCGGCTGGAGGAGGCGACCGAGGAGCTGCACCGGATGGCGGTGGCCGCCGCGGAGCACGTGGTGACCCGGGGCCGGTACGCCGAGTTCGGCATCCCGGAGCACGCCGCCGAGGCGGTGGCCCGCTCGCTGCGGGAGGGGCCGCCCAGCCTCTACGGCCGCTTCGACCTCCGGTACGACGGCTGCTGGCCGCCCAAGCTGCTCGAGTACAACGCCGACACTCCCACCTCACTGGTCGAGGCGGCCATCGTGCAGTGGTACTGGCTGGAGGACACCCGCCCCGAGGCGGACCAGTGGAACAGCCTGCACGAGCGGCTGGTCGGCGCCTGGGCCCGGATCGGCGCCGGGCTGCACGACCGCCGGCTGCACGTGGTGTGGTCCGACGAGGAGGAGACCGGCGAGGACCACATGACCGCCGGCTACCTGGCGGAGACCGCCCGCCAGGCCGGGCTGGCGGTGGAGCTGCTGCCGATCCGGCAGCTCGGCTGGACCGGCCGGCGCTTCGTCGACGCCGCGGACCGCCCGGTCACCACCTGCTTCAAGCTCTATCCCTGGGAGTGGATGCTGGCCGAGCCGTACGGCCCGCTGGCGTTGGCCCCGGGCACCCCGACCACCTGGATCGAGCCGGCGTGGAAGCTGCTGCTGTCGAACAAGGCACTGCTCGCCGTGCTCTGGGAGCTGTACCCCGGGCACGAGTACCTGCTGCCGGCGTACCTGGACTCGCCGCGCGGGATGCCGGAGTACGTGGCGAAGCCGCTGCTCGGCCGGGAGGGCGGTTCGGTGCGGATCGTCAGCGGCGGCGCGGAGTTCACCAATCCGGGGATCTACGGCGACGAGGGGTACTGCTATCAGGAGTTCCGGGCGCTGCCCGAGTTCGCCGGCAACCGTACGGTGCTCGGCAGCTGGATCGTCGACGGCGAGGCCGCCGGGCTGGGGGTGCGGGAGAGCGAAAGCCTGATCACCGATGGCTACGCGAGGTTCCTGCCGCACTACATCGACGCGCCGCGCGTACCGTGAGTCGTCTACCGTTGGTGGGGTGAACTTCGACGCGTACGCCCGGACCGGCGTCGACCTGGTCAACGCCCGGCTGAACGACCTCGACGACCTGCGGGCCATCTTTCCGGACGAGAACGCGTGGATGCGCGACGAGGTCGCCGAACGGGACCTGGCGATCTTCCGGCGGGCGCAGAAGCGCCTGCGCGACGTGTTCGAGTACGGCACCTCGGGCCGGGACGCCCACGCGGTGACCGAGCTGAACGCGCTGCTGGAGGCGTATCCGGTGCAGCCACGCATCTCCGGCCACGACTCCAGCGACTGGCACATGCACGTGACCAGCCGGGGCTCCTCGGTCAGCGCGGAATACCTCGCCGGCGCGGTCTGGGGCCTGTCGGTCTGGCTCTGCGAATACGGTAGCGCCCGGTTCGGGGTCTGTGCCGACGAGCGCTGCGGCAACGTCTACCTGGACACCTCGTCGAACTGCTGCCGGCGGTTCTGCTCGGAGCGCTGCGCCACCCGCTCCCACGTCGCCGCCCACCGCGCCCGCAAGCGCGCCGCCATCGCCCCCGAACAACCCACCCCCACCCAGCCTCCGACCCTGACCCCCGCCTGACCCACCCCACCCACCTCTCCGCGCCCCCCGGGTGAGGGTCAGGCGTTCAGGGGGGTGGGGGCGGCCAGGTTGGCGCGGGCGAAGTCGAGGGCTTCCTTGAGGTCGGACTCGCGGGCGGTGCGGCTGCCGGCGCCGCGGGTGGTCACCTCGACGGCGACCGAGCCGGTGAAGCCGCGGCCGGCGAGCGAGCGGAGCAGCTCGGCGCAGGGTTGACCGCCCCGGCCCGGGACGAGGTGCTCGTCGCGCCCCTCGCCGGTGCCGTCGCCCAGGTGCACGTGGGCCAGGCCGGCGCCCATCCGGTCGGCCATCGCCAGCGCGTCGGTGTGCGAGGCGGCGCAGTGCGACAGGTCCAGCGTGTAGGAGGGGTAGCCGGTCTCGGTCGGGTCCCAGCCCGGCACGTACGGGACGAACTGCCGGCCGGCCATCCGCACCGGGTACATGTTCTCCACCCCGAAGCGCAGCCCGCCGAACCGGTCCGCGATCCGCTCCAGCCCGTCGGCGAAGCCCCGGGCGTAGTCGCGCTGCCAGGTGAACGGCGGGTGCACCACCACGGTCGGGGCGCCGAGCGTCTCGGCCAGCTCGGCGGAACGGCGCAGGCGCTCCCACGGGTCGGGGCTCCAGACCCGCTGGGTGACGAGCAGGCAGGGCGCGTGCACCGACAGCACCGGTACGCCGTAGTGCTCGGCGAGACCGCGCAGCGCGCCGGCGTCCCGGCTCACCGCGTCGGTCCACACCATCACCTCGACGCCGTCGTAGCCGAGCGCCGCAGCCAGCTGGAACGCCGCCGCCGTCCGCTCGGGGAAGACCGAGGACGTGGAAAGGAGAACCGGGACGTGGGAAGTCACATCCATCAGGGTAGCCGGGGCGGCCACCGGGCATCGTGACGAGCCACCGCAAAGCGCCCAGGCCGGCCGGGGCGTATCACTTCGGTTCGAGCTGGTCCAACCGGCTCAGGATGACCCCCTCGCGCAGCGCCCAGGGGCAGATGTCCAGCGCGTCGACGTCCAGCCGGCGCATCACCGCCTCGGCGACCACGGCGCCGGCCAGCAA
Organism: Micromonospora sp. NPDC050686; assembly: GCF_040654475.1. Lineage (NCBI taxonomy): Bacteria > Bacillati > Actinomycetota > Actinomycetes > Micromonosporales > Micromonosporaceae > Micromonospora > Micromonospora sp. NPDC050686. The sequence goes on along the minus strand of NZ_JBFAID010000002.1, from coordinate 293,583 downwards.
CTGGTGGGCCCGGCCGGCGCTCACCCCCTCCAACTCGGGCAGCTTCGCGGGCGGGATGTGCCGGATGAAGCCGATCACCTGCCGCAGCCCGGTGCGGGTCAGGCTGCGCCGGGCCCACAGGCCCGCGCCGGAGGGCGCCGCGCCGGCGAGCCGGGCCAGCGTACGGAACGTCTTCGAGGTGGCCACCGGACGCTCCCAGCCCACCGCGGCCAGCTTCTCGGTCACCGGCTCCAGCACCTCGTCGACGTACTCCCGCAGCTCGGCCACCACCTCGGCGGGCGGCGGCACCAGACCCGACGGGTCGACCCGCAGCCGCTCCCGGCTCAGCCGCCCCGCGCCGAGCGGCAGCGACTCCGCCACGTCCGGGTCCTCGTCGATCCCGGCCGCGAGCTCCAGCGAGCCGCCCCCGATGTCGAGCACCAACAGCCGGCCGGCGGACCAGCCGAACCAGCGCCGGACCGCGAGGAAGGTCATCCGCGCCTCGTCCGCGCCGGGCAGCACCTCCAGCCGTACGCCGGTGGCGTCGCGGACCCGGGCCAGCACCTCGGCCGCGTTGGTGGCGTCCCGGACCGCCGAGGTGGCGAAGGCGATCAGGTCGTCCACGGCCAGGCCCGCCGCGGCCGCCCTGGCCATGCCGACCGCCTCGACCAGGCTGTCCGCGCCGGCCCCGGTCAGCGCGCCGTCCGGGCCGATCTGCTCGGCCAGCCGCAGCACCACCTTCTCCGAGTGGGCCGGCCAGGGGTGGGCGCCGTGGTGCGCGTCGACCACCAGGAGGTGCACCGTGTTCGAACCGACATCGAGGACTCCCAGTCGCATGCTGACGACACTACGGCCGACGTGTTTCGTCGGCTCGCCGGCCGACCGGGGTCACCGAGCGTAGGCTGTGCCGGGTGACAAGCCAGGTGGAACTGCGGGTGCTGGTGGACGATCCCGACGACCCGCGCAGTCGTGAGGTGGGGCTGGACTTCCCCCGCGAGTGGATCGAGTTCGTCGACCCGGCCGACGCCAAGCACGTGATCCGCGCCGACCTGACCTGGTTGCTGTCCCGCTGGACCTGCGTCTTCGGCAAGGGCTGCCACGGCATCATCGCCGGCCGCGCCGCGGACGGCTGCTGCTCGCACGGGGCCTTCTTCACCGACGCGGACGACGAGAAGCGGGTCCGCGCGGCCGTCAAGCGGCTCACCCCGCAGACCTGGCAGCACTTCCGCAAGGGTTTCAAGAACTGGACCGAGAACGACACGGTGGACGGCAAGACCCCGGCCCGGCGTACGGCCACCCGGGACGAGGACGCGCCGTGCGTCTTCCTCAACGACGCGGACTTCCCGGCCGGCGGCGGCTGCGCGCTGCACGCCCAGGCGCTGCGCGACGGCGTGCACCCGCTGGAATACAAGCCCGACGTCTGCTGGCAGCTGCCGGTCCGGCGGGACCAGGAGTGGCACACCCGCCCGGACAACACCAAGGTGCTGATCTCCACGCTGGCCGAGTTCGACCGGCGCGGCTGGGGCGCCGGCGGCCACGACCTGGACTGGTGGTGCACCTCGTCGACCGACGCGCACGTCGGCGCCGACCCGATGTACGTCTCGTACGGCCCGGAGCTGACCGCGCTGGTCGGCGCGCCCGCGTACGCGAAGCTGGCCGAGCTCTGCGCGGCCCGGCTGCGCCAGGGGCAGGTCGCCCCGCACCCGGCCAGCGCGGGCTGACCTACTCCGCGGCGTCGGCGGGCAGCACCACGACGCCGTCGTCGTCGCAGTACACCCGGTCGCCCGGGGCGAAGTCGCAGTCGCCGAACGACACCGGCACGTCCCGCTCCCCCGCGCCGGTCTTGGCGCTCTTACGGGGGTTCGCGCCCAGCGCCTTGATGCCGATGGGCAGGGTACGCAGCGCGGCCACGTCCCGGACGGCACCGTTGATGACCACGCCCGCCCAACCGTTCCCGGCCGCCGCACCGGCGATGAGGTCGCCCAGCAGGGCGGTGTGCAGCGATCCGCCGCCGTCCACCACCAGCACCCGGCCTCGTCCCGGTTCGGCGACGACCGACTTCACCAGGGCGTTGTCCTGGAAGCACCGCACGGTCACGGCCACTCCGCCGAAGGCGCGCACCCCGCCGAACTGGCGGAGCTGGGTGTCACACGAGCCGAGGACCTCGCCGTACCGGTCGTAGAGGTCGGCGGTGGCGATCGGATCGGGGTTCGACATGGTTGGTTCTCCGTTTCACTCTTGGGGTGGTGAGCGGTGCAGGCGGGTGGCGGCGAGCGCCGCGCCGGCCAACCCGGCCGCCGTGCAGGCGAGCACGCCGGCCGCGCCGGCACCCGCCGCGAGCGCCCCGGCGGCGCTGGGGATGAGCACCTGACCGAGCCGGTTGCCGGTGAGCCGCAGCGACATGGCCCGGCCGCGCAGCCCGGGCGGCGCCACCTCGGCCAGGAACGACATGGTCAGCGGCTGCCCCGCGCCGAGCCCGAACCCGGCGACCGTCACCACCACGACCAGCACCGCGAACGGCAGCGGCGGCAGCAGCAGCGCCAGCCCGGCGGCGGAGACCGCGACGCTGCCGACCAGCACGGTACGCCGGCCCAGCACCGCCACCAGCCGCCCGAGCAGCAGCCGGGACGCCATCGAGGCGACCGCCCGCACGCCGAGCAGCACGCCGATCGCGCCGGACGCGATGCCGCGTTCCGTGCCGAGCGCGGGCAGGTAGACCAGCGAGATGTCGACCGCGGCCAGCACCACACAGCTCACCGTGAGGGCGCGGACCAGCCCCGGCTGGCGCAGCAACTTCCGCATCCCGCCCGCGCCGGGCCCGTCGCCGGCCGTGCCGTGGTGCCCGGACGGGCGCAGCAACAGCGCCACGACCAGCAGCGGCAGCGCCACCACCGCGGCACCGAGGAAGATGGCCCGGGTGTCCGGGATCGGCCGGCTCCCGCCGAAGACCACGATCAGCCCGGGGCCGAGCGCCTGCCCCAGCGAGGCGGCGAAGGTGTAGTGGCCGAACGCGGCGTCGTACCGCCGCGCGGGCGTACGGTTGGCCACCAGCGCCTGCTGGGCCACCACCGCGCACAGGTGCGCGGTGCCCAGCAGCATGCTGGCCACCACCAGGCCGGCCACCGTGCCGGCGAACGCCACAAAGCCGAGGCCGGCGGTGGCGAGCAGCACCGACCCGGCCACCGCGACCCGCCGCTCACCGAACCGGTCCACCGCGTGCCCGGACGGTACGGCCAGCACCAGCGGTACGACGGCGAAACTGGCTCCGAGCACGCCCAGCCAGGCCCCCGGCACGTCCAGCTCCAGCGCCCGGTACGCGGACGCCGGCCGGAGCATGAAGGTGACCGCCTGCACCACGACGGTGTGCGTGAGCAGCAGGGCGGTCTGGGCGCGCCCGGGGACCGTGGGGCCCCCGGGCGCCACTCAGTGGGCCTTCACGGCGAGCACCGGGCAGGGCACCCGGAGCAGGATCTCCTGCGCGGCCGAACCCATGATCAGCTTCCCGACCGGGGTCCGGTGCCGGATGCCGATCACCACCAGCGAGATCTGCTCGGCCTCGACGATCTCGACGATCTCCTCGGCCGCGTCCCGGCCCCGGACCAGCTGCCGCACGGCGTGCGCCACCCCGGCCGCGGTCAGCTCCCGGACCACCCGCTCCAGGTCACCCTCCTGGGCGAGCCGCGGGTCGGCGTACGCGTCACCGCGCGAGGTGTTCACCACCAGCAGTGACTCGTCGCGGAGCCGGGCCTGCTCCACGGCGGCGAGCAGCGCCGCCTCGCCGAGCGCCGACGGGACGTATCCCACCAGGATGGTCATGACGTCACCAGCCTCTCCCGAACCGGTCGAACCAGGAACCGCCCGATCAGCGGCCAGAGCAGCACCACCGCGACGACCGCGTAGATCACCCAGGACACCCAGCCGCCGAGCAGGCCGTGCAGCTCGCCGCCGGAGAGCTGCAACGCCCGCCGGCCGTGCAGCTCGGCGCGCGGGCCGAGGATGATGCCGACGATCATCGGCAGCACCGGCAGCCCGAACCGCCGCATGCCGAAGCCGAGCAGGCCGAGGATCAGCAGCAGGAACAGGTCGAACGGCTGGGCGTTGACCGCGTACGCGCCCATCGAGGCGAAGAAGAGGATCCCGGCGTAGAGGTACGGGCGGGGGATCCGCAGCAGCTTCGCCCAGGCCGGGGCGAGCGGCAGGTTGAGCACCAGCAGCAGCAGGTTGCCGATGAAGAGGCTGGCGATCAGCGTCCAGACCAGGCTGGACTCCCGGCTGAACAGCAGCGGGCCGGGCTGGATGCCGTACCCCTCGAAGGCGGCCAGCATCACCGCGGCGGTGGCGTTGGTCGGCAGGCCGATGGCCAGCATCGGCACCAGCGTGCCGGCGGCGGAGGCGTTGTTGGCCGCCTCCGGCCCGGCGACCCCCTCGATCGCGCCCTTGCCGAACTGCTCCGGGTGCTTCGACAGCTTCTTCTCGGTGACGTACGACAGGAAGGTGGGGATCTCCGCCCCGCCGGCCGGCACCGCCCCGAACGGGAACCCGAACGCGGTCCCGCGCAGCCACGGCTTCCAGGACCGCTTCCAGTCCTCCCGGCCCATCCACGGCTGGCCGACCGGGATCACCTCGCCGGCCTTACGGCGCAGGTGCGCGGCGATCCACAGCGCCTCGCCGACGGCGAAGATGCCGACCGCCACCACGACCACGTCGATGCCGTCGGCGAGCTGCGGGATGCCCAGGGTGAGTCGCTGCTGGCCGGACTGGTCGATGCCGATCACACCGATCACCAGGCCGAGCAGCAGCGCGGCGAGGCCGCGCACCCGGGAAGCGCCGAGCACCGCGGTGACCGACACGAAGGCCAACAGCATCAGCGCGAAGTAGTCGGGTGAACCGAGGCTGACCGCGAAGGCCACCACCGGCGGGATGGCCACCACCAGCAGCACGGTGGCGATGGTGCCGGCGATGAACGAGCCGATCGCGGCGGTGGCCAGCGCCTGCGCGGCCCGGCCCGCCTTCGCCATCTTGTTGCCCTCGATGGCGGTCACCACCGACGACGACTCGCCGGGGGTGTTCAGCAGGATCGAGGTGGTCGACCCGCCGTACATGCCGCCGTAGAAGATGCCGGCGAACAGGATGAACGCCTGGGTGGGCTCCATCCCGTAGGTGACCGGCAGCAGCAGCGCCACCGTCATCGCCGGCCCGATGCCGGGCAGCACGCCGACCGCGGTGCCGATGGTGACGCCGAGCAGCGAGATCAGCAGGTTCATCGGGGTCAGCACGTTGGCGAACCCGTCGAGGAGATTGCTCAGGTTGTCCATCTAGAGGATCCCTTGCAGCACGCCGGCGGGCAGGTCGACGCCGAGCCCGATGGCGAAGGTGTAGAAGGTGATCAACGACAGTGCGACGGAGATCAGCAGGTTGCGCACGTAGTGCCGGTTGCCCAGCGCGTACGCCGAACCCCAGAACAGGATCGTCCCGCTGATCACCCAGCCGAGCCGGTCGATGAGCACCGCGTTGACCAGAAACGCGCCGACCAGCAGCAGCACGGTCCGCCAGTCGATCGGGCTGGCCAGGTCGACGTCCTCGCCGGCCTCCGGCTCGCCGGAACCGCCGCGGGCCACGTCGACCGCATAGATCACCGCGACGATCAGCAGCAGCACGCCGAGCAGGATCGGCACCGCCTTCGGGCCGACCGGGTCGGCCGTGTTGATCGCCTCCCCGATGCGGGTCGTGGCTTCGAGGATGACCAGGCCACCGACCAGCGCAAGGAAGGCGCAGACGCCGTACTGCGCCCTGTCCGGCGTCCGCTCGGCGGCGGCCGCCGGGTCCGCGTCGGCCGCCGGCACCTCGGGGGTACGCGCCGCGTCGCCCGTGGCGGGGGCCGCCGACCCGGCGGGCGGGGCCGCCGGGCCGGCGGCGGGCGGGGCCGAACCGGAGGCGGGCGCGGGGGGTACGCCCACCTCCCGTTCCCGGGCCCCCGCCTGGTGCGGCAGGGTCGGGTCGGCCGGCCGGGACGGCGGGTCGCCGCCCCGGTCCGGTCGGGTCGTCATGCCGCTCATGCCAACCCGAGCTGCTTGAGCAGGTCGGCCACGGACTTGTCCTGTTCGGTGAGGAAGGTGGCGAACTCGTCGCCGGTGATGAACGCGTCGGTCCAGCCGCGCTTGGTCAGCTCGGCCTTCCACTGCTCCGACTCGTGCATCTTGGTAAGCGCGTCGATCCAGACCTTCTTGTCGGCGTCGCTGATCTCCGGCGGCGCCACGATGCCGCGCCAGTTGGTGAAGACCAGGTCGATGCCGGCGGACTTCAGCGTCGGCACGTCCTTGAGCGCGTCGATCGGTGCCTCGCTGGTCACCGCGAGGACCCGGATCTGACCGGCCTCCACCTGGTCGAGGAACTCGCCGAAGCCGCTCGCCCCGAAGGCGATCTTGCCGCCGAGCAGGGCGGGAAGGAGCTCGCCGCCGCCGTCGTACGAGACGTAGTTGACCTGGCGCGGGTCGATGCCGACGGTCTTGGCCAGCTGCATGGGCAGCAGGTGGTCCGGGCCGCCGGGCGACGAGCCGCCGCCGACCGCGAGGCCCTTCGGGTTGGCCTTCCAGGCGGTGACCAGGTCGTTGATCGTCTTGTACGGGGAGTCCTTCGGCACCACGATGGCGCCGGCCTCCTCGATCAGCTTGGCCAGCGGGGTGGTCTGGGTCAGCGTCGCCGCCGACTTCGAGGTGTAGGAGGCACCGACCACGCCCAGCCCCATCTGCATGGCGAGCTTGCCGTTGCCCTTTTCGTTCACCGTGCGCTGAAGGCCCACCGTGCCGCCCGCGCCGGGCAGGTTGAACACCTGCACGCCGGTGGCGATCTTGGCGTCCTCCATCACCTTCGCGGCGGTACGGGCCGTGGTGTCGTACCCACCGCCAGGCGAGTTCGGCACCATGATCCGCAGACCGGTGGCGGGCTTGCCGCTGTCTCCGGCCCCGGCCTCGTTCTTGTCGGCGGTGGCGCCGCAGGCGCCGAGCGCCAGCGCCGTGGCGGCGGCGACGCCCATGACCAGCAGGTTCCTACGAGTTGCCATCATGTTTCTCTTCCGTTTCGAATGAGTCCGGCGGCAAGATGATGGCCCCCCGGCCGGCATACAGTCAGCCTTCTGTCACCAGCGGAAATTGAGGTCTTTGTGGTCGCGATCACTTCCCGCCGCCGCACGCTGGCCGGGGAGCTGTTGGTTCTCCAGCTCGCGATCATCGTGGTCGTGCTCACGGCGGTGGCCGCGGTGTCACTGGCCCAGTCGGCGGCGACCTTCAACCGGGTCGAGGGCCGCCGGGTCGTCGCCGTGGGCGAGCAGCTCGCCGCCAACTCGCTGCTGCGGCAGCAACTCAACTGGCCGGCGCCCACCGAGGCGGTCGCGCTGCTCGTCCAGAACACCTCCACCCAGTACGGCGTCACCTCGGTGACCGTGGCGAACGATCGCGGCCGGGTGATCGCCTCGACCGACCCCACCCTGGTCGGCACCCCGGTCGGGCTCGGCGACCCGCGGGTGGCGCAGGGACGCAGCTGGTCCGGTGAGCTGACCGTCGGCCGGTCCCGGGAGCTGGTGGCCCAGGTGCCGGTGCTCGGCGACAATCCCGAGACGGATCTCGGCCGGCACCTCGGCGTGGTGGTGGTCGGCGAGGGCGCCCGGACCTGGTCGGAGCGGCTGGTCGGCGCCTCTTCGTACCTGCTCACCTATCTCGGCCTGGCCTCCGCCCTCGGGGTGGTCGGCTCCTGGCTGCTGGCCCGGCGGATCAAGCGCCAGACGTTCGGCCTGGAGCCGCGGGAGATCGCCGGGTTGGCCGAGCACCGGGAGGCGCTGTTGCACGGCATCGCCGAGGGGGTTATCGCGCTCGACCCGCAGCAGCGGATCACCCTGGTCAACAGCGTCGGTCGGCGGCTGCTCGACCTGCCCGAGCACTGCCTCGGGCGCAGCCTCGCCGAGCTGCGGATCTCCGGCCGGCTGCGCGACGTGCTGGCCGGCGACGCCGACGGGCCGGAGGCCCGGGACGAGGTGGTGGTCCGGGGCGGCCGGGTGCTGGTGATGAACCGGATGACGGTGGACCGCAAGGGCCGCCGGCTCGGCTCCGTCACCACCCTGCGGGACCGCACCGAACTGGCCCGGCTGGAGCGGGAACTGGGCTCGTTCCGCAGCACCACCGAGCTGCTCCGGGCGCAGACCCACGAGTTCGCCAACCAGTTGCACACCATCTCCGGGCTGATCCAGATCGGCGAGCACGACGAGGTCGTCCAGTACGTCGACGCGCTCAGCCGGCACCGCGCCTCGCTCGACCTGACCGTCACCAGCCGGATCCACGACACGGCGGTCGCCGCGCTGCTGATGGCCAAGTCGGCGCTGGCCGCCGAACGCCGGGTGGAGCTGCGGATCTCCGAGCACACCGGCCTGGGACGGCTGGAGCCCGAGGTCGCGGCGGACGTGGCGACGGTGCTGGGCAACCTGGTGGACAATGCCGTCGAGGCGGTGGCGGCCGGCCGGGAACCCGGCGACGACGACCCGGCCTGGGTGGAGGTGGAGCTGCGCCAGGACGCCTCCTCCGTCGAGATCGTGGTCCGCGACTGCGGGCCCGGCGTCGCCCCGGAACTCGCCCAGGAGGTGTTCGCCCACGGCTTCACCACCAAGGCGGCCCGCGGCGGCGAGCGGGGCATCGGGCTGGCGCTCACCCGGCTGGTCTGCAAGCGTCGCGGCGGTGAGGTCGCGGTGACGAACACCGAGGAGGGGGCGATGTTCACCGCCCGGCTGTCGGTGGGTGTGATGCGGGAGGTGGTCCGGTGATCGACGTACTGGTCGTCGACGACGACTTCATGGTGAGCCGGATCCACTGCGGTTTCGTCGAGCGGATCGACGGCTTCCGGGTGGTGGGCACCGCGAGCACCGGCGCGGAGGCGGTGGCCCGGGTCGAGGAGCTGCGTCCCGACCTGGTGCTGCTCGACCTCTACCTGCCGGACATGTTCGGCCTGGACGTGGTGACCCGGCTGCGCGCCGCCCGGCACGACTGCGACGTACTGGTGATCAGCGCCGCCCGGGAGGCCGAGGCGGTCCGCCGGGCGGTCCGCTACGGCGCGGTGAACTACCTGCTCAAGCCGTTCGGCTTCGACGAGCTGCGGGCCCGCCTGGAGCAGTACGCGACCCGCCGCAACACGCTGCGCGGCACAGTGGTCAGCGACCAGGCCGACGTGGACCGGGTGCTGTCCCGTAGCGGGGCGCACATCGCCACCTCGGCGCTGCCCCGCGGGCTGAGCCCGGAGACGGCGGAGCTGGTCGAGCGGGCACTCCGGGCGCAGGCCGGCAACCTCTCGGCGGCCGAGTGCGGCGACCTGGTGGGCATCTCCCGGGTCAGCGCCCGCCGCTACCTGGAGCACTTCTGTGGCACCGGACGCGCCGAGGTCAGCCTCCGCTACGGCGCTGCCGGCCGCCCCGAACGCCGCTACGCCTGGCTCGGCTGAAAGGCGGGGGCCCTTATTAACAGACGTTTGTTAATAAGGGCCCCTTCCTAACACCTCAGGGCTCGAACTTGTAGCCCAACCCGCGCACCGTCACGATGAAGCGCGGCGCGGACGGCTCCGGCTCGATCTTCGAGCGCAGCCGCTTGACGTGCACGTCCAGCGTCTTGGTGTCACCGACGTAGTCGGCACCCCACACCCGGTCGATCAGCTGCCCCCGGGTGAGCACCCGCCCGGCGTTGCGCAGCAGCAGCTCCAGCAGCTCGAACTCCTTCAGCGGCAGCTGCACCGGCGCGCCCTCGACGGTCACCACGTGCCGTTCGATGTCCATCCGGACCGGGCCGGCGGCCAGCGTCGGAGCGCCGGACTCGGCCGCCTCGGCGGTCTGCCGGCGCAGCACGGCCCGGATCCGGGCCACCAGCTCGCGCGGCGAGTACGGCTTGGTCACGTAGTCGTCGGCACCGATCTCCAGGCCGACCACCTTGTCGATCTCGCTGTCCCGCGCGGTCACCATGATGATCGGCACGTGCGAGCGCTGCCGCAGCTGCCGGCAGACCTCGGTGCCGGACATCTCCGGCAGCATCAGGTCGAGCAGCACGATGTCCGCACCGGTCCGGTCGAACTCGGTGAGGGCGTCGGTGCCCGTCGCGGCGACGGAGACCTCGAAACCCTCCTTGCGGAGCATGTACGACAGGGCGTCGGAGAAGGACTCCTCGTCCTCGACCACCAGAACGCGGCTCAACGGGACTTCCTTTCCATCACGGTCGGTCCTGCCGAGGCTCAGCCGGGCCGGCCTCGATCCCAGCCGACGCGAGTGTCGCCTCCAGGTCGTCCGGAGGGCCGGCGGGCAGCCGGAGGGTGAACGTCGACCCTCCACCAAGAGTGCTCGACACGTCGACCCGGCCGCCATGGTTGCCGGCGATGTGCTTCACGATGGCCAGCCCCAGGCCGGTGCCGCCGGTCGCCCGGGACCGGGCCTGGTCCGCGCGGTAGAACCGTTCGAAGATCCGGTCGACGTCCGACGGCGCGATCCCGGCGCCCTGGTCGGTGACCGAGATCTCCACGTGGTCGTCGGTGGCCCGGGGGGTGATCCGGACGACGCTGTCCTCGCCCGAGTAGTTGATCGCGTTCTCCACCAGGTTGGCCACCGCCGTGGCGAGCTGGCTGTCGCTGCCGTACACGGTCAGCCCCGTGGCGCCCTCGACGACCACCTGAATCCGGCGGGCGGTGGCCGTGGTGCGGGTCCGGTCCAGCACCTCGGCGATCACCCAGTCCACCGCGACCGGCTCCGGCGGCGGCTGCTCCTCGGCCCCCTGCAACCGGGTCAGTTCCAGCAGCTCCTGCACCAGCCGGCCCAGTCGGGTGGACTCGTGCTGGATCCGCTCGGCGAACCGGCGGGCGGCCACCAGGTCCTCGGGCAGGTCGGCCGGCGTCCCGCCGGCCGGTTCGGTGGCGTCCAGCAGCGCCTCGGCGAGCAGCTGCAACGCTCCGATCGGGGTCTTCAGCTCGTGGCTGACGTTCGCCACGAAGTCCCGGCGCACCCGGGCCACCCGGTGCGCCTCGGTGACGTCCGCCGCCTCGACGGCGATGTAGTCGGCGCCGATGCCCATCGCGCGCAGGTGCACCCCGAGCGGGTTCACCCCGGCGCTGTCGCGACCGCGCGGCAGGTCCAGCTCGATCTCGCGCCGCACCCCGGTGCGGCGCACCTGGCCGGCCAGGGTACGGATCAACGGGTGCGGGGCGAGGGAGCCGGGGGTGGCGCCGGTGCGCAGCAGCCCCATCGCCCGGGCCGCCGGGTTGACCAGCACCGGCACGTCGTCGGGGTCCAGCACCACGACACCGGCGCGCAACGAGTCGATCGTCTTCCGACCGATCCCGGAGAGCGCGACCTGCTGTTCGTCCGCTATCGCGGGCCTCCCCCTGCTCCGGCGGGAGACGGCACTCCCCCGCGACGCCCTCCGGTGCCACCAGTTACCGACGGGCGCGGCGAGCAGCGCACCGGCGACCAGGCCGGTCGCCAGGGCCACCGCGACCACGACCGCCTCCGCCCATTCCACCCGGCGATCGTAGGGTCATTGTTAACCCGGGGACCGCACAGAACGGGACGAACCACTCTCGCTTCCGGGAATGTTCACCCACGGGTCCCGCGTCGTTCACCCGCGTTCACCTTCGGTCCGTTCCCCCGACCTACGGTGGTCGCGCACCCGCTCAACCCCCGTACGCCGGCGCCACACCGACGGACCGGCGGCCACGACGTACAGGACGTGATGATGCGCGACGAGTTCCGAGCCGATCTCCAGATCGTGAGCCAGCTGCTGGTGGACATGGCGGAGGGCGTACGGGCCGCGCTCAAGCGCGCCACCCGGGCGCTGCTCACCGCGGACCGGGAGGCGGCCGAGACGGTGATCGCGCAGGACGCCGAGATCGACGGCCTCTACCGGCACGTCGAGGAGCGGGTCTGCGACCTGCTCGCCCGGCAGGCGCCGGTCGCCTCCGACCTGCGCGCCATGATCACCGCGCTGCACGTGGCGGCGGACCTGGAGCGGATGGGCGACCTGGCCGAGCACGTGGCCAAGACCGCCCTGCGCCGCCACCCCTCCCCGGCGGTGCCGGCCGAGCTGCGGCCGGTCTTCACCGACATGGCGGGCATCGCCGACCGGATGGCGGAGAAGATCGCCGTGGTGCTGGCCCGCCCCGACGCCGACCTCGCCGCCGAACTGGACCACGACGACGACGCCATGGACGACCTGCACAAGAGCTTGTTCGGGGTGCTGCTGAGCGACGACTGGCCGTACGGGGTGGAGACGGCGATCGACGCGACCCTGCTCGGGCGCTACTACGAGCGCTTCGCCGACCACGCGGTCAACGCCGGCGAGCACGTGGTCTACCTGATCACCGGCGAGCCCAAGTGACAGGCGGGGCCCCTTCTCAACAGACGCCTGTCAAGAAGGGGCCCCGCCTTACACCTCAGCGGCCCTGGTTGGCGACTGCGGCGGCGGCCTTTTTGGCGGCCTCCGGGTCGAGGTACGTCCCGCCGAGCACCTGCGGGCGCAGGTCCGGGTTCAGGTCGTAACGCAGCGGGATCCCGGTGGGGATGTTCAGCTTGGCGATCTCCGCGTCGGAGATCTCGTCGAGGTGCTTGACCAGGGCGCGCAGCGAGTTGCCGTGCGCGGCCACCAGCACCGTCCGGCCGGCCAGGATGTCCGGCACGATCGAGTCGTACCAGTACGGCAGCATCCGGTCGACGACGTCCTTCAGGCATTCGGTGCGCGGCATCAGCTCGGTCGGCAGCAGCGCGTACCGGGGGTCGCCGACCTGGGACCACTCGTCGTCGTCGGCGATCGGCGGCGGCGGGGTGTCGTACGAGCGGCGCCAGAGCATGAACTGCTCCTGGCCGTACTCGTCGAGGGTCTGCTTCTTGTCCTTGCCTTGCAGCGCGCCGTAGTGCCGCTCGTTGAGCCGCCACGACCGGCGCACCGCGATCCAGTGCCGGTCGGCGGCGCCCAGCGCCAGCTCGGCGGTGCGGATCGCCCGGCGCAGCAGGCTGGTGTGCACCACGTCCGGCAGCAGGTCGTGCTCGCGCAGCAGTTCGCCACCGCGGCGCGCCTCGCGCTCCCCCTTCTCGGTCAGGTCGACGTCGACCCAGCCGGTGAAGAGGTTCTTGGCGTTCCAGTCGCTCTCGCCGTGCCGCAGCAGGACCAGCGTCCCGACGGTGGGCCCTTCGCTCGCTGTCATGCCGATCATCCTGCCGTACCGGCCCGGCGGACACGCGGGGACCGGCGGTGACGACCACCACGTGGAAATGCGGATGACCGGTGATCACCAACGGGACTAGGTTGTAAGGCGCTGCAAGGATGTCGGTCATTACCTGTTCGGGGGGCGGGACGTGCGGACGGTGCGAGGCTGGTTCCAGGAAACGGCGGGCGGGCTGCCCCGCACCTTCTGGTACCTGTGGACCGGCACCCTGATCAACCGGCTCGGCTCGTTCGTGCTGGTCTTCCTCGCCATCTACCTCACCCAGGCGCGCGGGTTCTCCGCCACCCAGGCCGGCCTGGTGATCGGGCTGTGGGGCGTCGGCGGCGCGGTCGGCACCACCGTTGGCGGCACCCTCACCGACCGCTGGGGCCGGCGGCCCACCCTGCTCACCGCGCACCTGGGCGCGGCCACCATGATGGTCGCGCTCGGCCTGGCCCGGCCGCTCTGGGCGGTGGCCGTCGGCGCGCTGCTGCTCGGCACGTTCGCCGAGGCGGCCCGCCCCGCGTTCGGGGCCATGATGATCGACGTGGTGCCGGCGAAGGACCGGCTGCGTGCCTTCTCGCTGAACTACTGGGCGATCAACCTCGGCTTCGCCTGCGCCGCGGTCCTCGCCGGGCTCGCCGCCGAGGCCGGCTACCTGCTGCTGTTCCTGGTGGACGCGGTCACCACCCTGGTCACCGCGCTGATCATCTTCTTCCGGGTGGGTGAGACGCGGAGGGTCTCCGTCGCCGCGCCGACCGGTGGCGCCGCCCCGGCCGGGGCGCTGCGTACCATCGCGGCCGACCGGGTCTTCCTGGTCTTCGTGACGCTCAACCTGCTCGGCGCGCTGGTCTTCCTCCAGCACATCTCGATGCTGCCGATCGCGATGAGCGATTCCGGGCTGAGCCCGGCCACCTACGGCTCGGTCATCGCCCTCAACGGCGTGCTGATCGTGGTCGGGCAGCTCTTCGTCCCGCGGCTCATCCGGGGCCGGAGCCGCTCACACGTGCTCGCCCTGGCGGCGGTGGTGATGGGCGTCGGCTTCGGGTTGACGGCGTTCGCCGACGCCGCCTGGTTCTTCGGGCTCACCGTGCTGGTCTGGACGCTCGGCGAGATGCTCAACTCGCCGTCCAACGCCACGCTGATCGCCGAACTCTCCCCCGCCGAGTTGCGCGGACGCTACCAGGGCGTCTTCTCGCTCTCCTGGCAACTGGCCGGGGCCATCGCCCCGGTCCTCGGCGGGCTCGTCCGGGAACGGTCCGGTGACACCGCGCTCTGGCTCGGCTGCGCCGCGATCGGCCTGGTGATGGCGGTGGCCCACCTGGTCTCCGGCCCGGCCCGCGAGCGGCGGGCCGCCCAGCTGCGGGCGCCGGCCACGCCGGTCGAGCCGGTCACCGCCGGTCGGGCGCCCGCGCCGGCGGCGGCCGAGGCCGCGGCCATCGCACCCGCCGAGCCGGTCCGCGCCACCTCCTGAGTACGCCGGATATCGTCGTCGGCGGACAGTAGTTAACAAACCTTCGGGAGGGGCTCGTGAGGGCCGCGCGGCACTGGTTGCGGGACACGACGGGCGGGCTGCCGGCCACCTTCTGGTACCTCTGGACCGGGCTGCTGATCAACCGCGCCGGCATGTTCGCGGTGCTCTTCCTGTCCCTCTACCTGACCACCGCGCGGGGCGCCTCCCCGGCGCTGGCCGGCGCCGTCGTCGGGGCGTACGGGGGCGGCGGGGCGGTCGGGGTGCTGCTCGGCGGGGTGCTGGCCGACCGCTGGGGCCGGCGGGCCACCCTGCTCGCCGCGCACCTGGCGGCCGGCGCGCTGATGGTCGGGCTGGCCTTCACCCGGGACCTGGCGGTCATCGCCGCGCTGGTCGCCCTGCTCGGGGTGGCGCACTCCATGCTCAGCCCCGCCTTCGTCGCCGCGATCATCGACGTGGTGCCCGAACACCGCCGCCCGTACGCCTTCAACCTCCAGTTCTGGGCGTTCAACCTGGGCATGGCGGTGGCCTCGCTGCTGGCCGGCCTGCTCGCCGAGGCGAGTTTCGTCGCCCTCTTCCTGCTCGACGCCGCCGCCACGCTGACCGCCGCGCTGGTGATCGCCGCCCGGGTGCCGGAGAGCCTGCCCCGCGGCGTGTCCCGGCGGCCTCCCGACCATCGGCCGGCGGGCCGGGCCGGATCCCGGCCGGGCCTGGTCACCGCGCTCACCGACCGGAACTTCCTGGTCTTCGTCGGGCTGACCTTCCTGCTGGCCGTGCTCACCATGCAGACCTCGACCATCATGCCGCTGGCGATGCGCGCGGACGGGCTGACGCCCTCGGCGTACGGCGTCGTGGTGGCGCTGGGCGGGGCGCTGATCGTGCTGGGGCAGCTCTTCGTGCCCCGGCTGATCGCCCGGTACCGCAAGGCCGGGGTGCTCGCCGTGGCCACCGCGCTGATGGGGCTCGGCTTCGGCGCGCTGGCGCTCGCCGACGACCTGTGGGCGTACCTCGGCGCGGCGGTGGTCTGGACGGCCGGCTCGATGCTCGCCGCGCCACCCAACGCGCAGATCAACGCGGACCTGGCCCCGCCGGAGCTGCGCGGGCGCTACCAGGCGGTCTTCTACCTGACCTTCCCGGCGGCGTCGTTCGTGGCGCCCGCGCTGGGCGGGCTGAGCCTGCAACACCTGGGCGACTGGCACTGGCTGGTGGTCGGCGCGCTGGGGCTGGCCGCGGCGGCCGGTCACCTGCTCGCCGGGCCGGCCCGGGAACGCCGGACGGCAGACCTGCGGGCCCGCCTCGACCGGCCGGCCGAGGCGCCGGTCGGCAGCCGCTGACCGCCACCGGGCGGACGAAAAGGGTTTGGAAACGGGTCGAGCGCCCACCTCGACCCCCGTCGTGGTGGACGCTCGCCCCGTCACCCGGCGGCGGCGGGCGACCCTCACCCCCGTAAGCGTCGCCCGCTCGCGCCGCCGGTACCACGGGTGGCACCGTCCCCCAACGGTGTGCTCCACCCGTTCTGTGCGCCGTCGCCTGGTGCACGGATCTGATCGATCCGCCGCTCCCCCGAACGTTTCCAAGCGTGGCGCGGTGCAATAAAGTTAGTTCGCCCCGGATTCCGGATTCAACCTGAATCGCTGTCTCGCCGGTCACAGCACCGACGTCCGGATCGGTCGCGGTCCTCCGGAGCCTGTCTGGGCAAACAGCGTCTACCCGCCCCGCATTCCCGCAAACGCTCAGGCGTCCGCCCGATCGGGTGACTCGGTCCGGAAGAAGTTGCTCTGCCGGCCGTCGCGCAGCTGCTCCTGGTAGATCAGGTTCAGCCGGCGCGAGTCGAACGTCCGGAACCAGTCGTCCCAGGTGATCTCGCGGATCCGGCTGCTCTCCCGGTATCCGGGCAGGTTGAACGTCAGCACCCCCGGGCGGTCGCCCCGCTCGGTGCCGGCGATGGTGGCGGGACGGGCGTTGCGGGCCCGCGCCCAGCGCTGGATGACCTCGTGGTTCGTGGTGACCAGGCTGCGCCCCGGACGCTCCGGCCGGTCCTGGAGCGAGCTGATCTGCTGCGACGAGTGCACCGACCGCGAGGTCGACCGACCGGTCCGCACCGATGTCGCCTTCGTCGCCGTACGCCCGGTCCCCGACGCGGCGGACGTCCGCTTCGCCGGCGCCGCCTTCGCCCGCGCCGGAGCCGCCTTGGCCCGGCTCGGGGCCGCCTTCGCCCGCGCCGGCGCCGCCTTCGCCCGACTCGGGGCCGCCTTCGCCCGGCTCGGGGTGGCCTTGGCCCGGGTCGGGGTGGCCTTGGCCCGGGTCGGTGCCGGTGCCGCCTTCGCCCGCGCCGCGGACGTACGCTTCGCCGGGCCCGCCGCCTTCCGGGTCCCCGCCGCCCGGCCCGCCGGCCCGGTGGCACCCCGCGCGGCCCCGCCCGAGCGGCGCTCGGTACGCATCGTCTGCGCCAGCGTCTTCACCAGCTCCGGCTTGCGCAGCCCGGAGATGCCGGCGACCCCGCGGCGGCGCAACTGCCCGCGAATGTCGTCCACCTTCATCCGGGAGATCTCCGACTCGGAGATGTTCGGCGTGTTCGGCGTCTGGTTGCCCGACTTGCCTCTGGTCCTGGTCGCAGTCCCGCCGCGACCTGAGCTGCTGCGCTGAGCCATGTGTCCACGCTCCTCGACAGTCCGTCCTCGGCTCGCGGCCGGTCCCAGTGCCGCACCGCGCGGTGCGGCATACCCGTCAGGACGGGTCCGAACCACCGGGGACGGGGGCGGCGTGCCGCGCGCCGTCGGCGGCGGCGGACGGCTCGAACAGGTGAGCGAAGGCGGCGAGGTTGGCGGTGGACTCGCCGCGCTTGACCCGCCACTCCCACTCCCGCCGGATGGCTGTGCCGAAGCCGATCTCGAGCATGGTGTCGAAGGACTCGTCGGCGTACGTCAGCACGGCCCCCAGCAGCCGGTCCAGCTCGTCGGCGTCCACCCCGGCGAGATTGACCCGCCCGGTCAGGTAGACGTCGCCGACCGAGTCGATGGAGAACGCCACCCCGTACATCCGGGCGTTGCGCTGCAGCAGCCAGGCCCAGAGCTCCTCGCGCCGCTCGTCCGGCTGGCGCATCACGAACGCCTCGACCCGCAGCGCGTGCTCGCCCACGATCAGGTTGCAGATCGTCTTGAGCTTGTGGGTGCCGGGGAGGGTGACCGCGTAGGACGCCTCGCCGGTGGCCTCCCAGTCCAGCTCCCGCTCGGCGCAGACCGACTCGATCAGGGTGGCGACTTCGCTCTTGGCGCTCATCCACCCCACTCTACGTTCGGCCCCCGGCCCCCGCCGCGATGGTTAGGCGGGGCCCCCTCCTATACCGAATGCGTTAACCGGGGCCCCCTCCTGACACCGCTCACCAGGAGCAGGTGACGGGGAGGCGGGCGGCGAGCCGGTCGCGGTGCTCGGCGATCGCCTCGCCGTAGACGGCGAGCAGACCGGAGACGGTGCGCTGCCAGGAGAAGTCGCGGGCGTGCCGCTCGGCTCCCCGCGACAGTGCGGCCCGCCGCACCCGGTCCGGCAGCAGCCGGGCCAGCACCCGGGCCCAGTCGTCCGGGTCGTGGCCGTCGATGAGCACCCCGCTCACCCCGTCCCGGACGGCGGTGACCAGGCCGCCCCGGGCGGCGGCCAGCACCGGGGTGCCGCACGCCTGCGCCTCCAGCGCCACCAGCCCGAACGACTCGTTGTGCGAGGGCACCGCCACCAGGTCGGCGGCCCGGTACAGCGCGGGCAGGGCGTCGCCGGTGAGCGGCGGCAGGAACCGCACCCGGTCGGTGACGCCGAGCGCGGCGGCCAGGTCGATCAGCGCGGTCGGTCGGTCCAGGCCGCTGCCGCTCGGCCCGCCGCAGATCACCACGGTCACCTCGTCGGCGAGCCGGGGATCGCGGCGCCGGAGCGCGGCCACCGCGCGGACCAGCACGTCGGGGGCCTTGAGTGGCTGGATCCGCCCGACGAACGCCACCACGTACCCGTCGGTGGGCAGCCCCAGCCGGCGGCGGGCCGCGAGGGTCGCGGCGTGCCGGTCCCCCGGGGTCGGGCGGAACCGGTCCAGGTCGACGCCGGGCTCGACCACGGCGACCCGCTCCGGGTCGGCGCCGTACCGGTCGAGCAGGTCCCGCGCCTCGACCCGGGTGTTGGCGATCAGCCGGTCGGCCTCGGCGACCACCTGCTCCTCGCCGATCACGCGGGCCTTCGGCTCCGGTCGGTCACCGGCGGCGAGCTGGGCGTTCTTGACCTTTGCCAGGGTGTGCGCGGTGTGCGCCAGCGGCACCCCCCAGCGTTCCTTGGCCAGCCAGCCGACCTGGCCGGAGAGCCAGTAGTGCGAGTGGATCAGGTCGTAATGGCCGGGCGGCCGGGATGCCTCGGCGCGCAGCACGCCGGCGGTGAAGGCGCAGAGCTGGCCGGGCAGCTCCTCTTTGGTCAGCCCCTCCAGGGGCCCGGAGGTGATGTGCCGGACGTGCACGCCGGGCGCCATCTCGACCACCGGCGGCAGGTCGCCGGAGGTGGCCCGGGTGAAGATCTCGACCTCGACGTCGGCCTCGGCGAGCCGCCGGGCGACCTCGAGGATGTAGACGTTCATGCCGCCCGCGTCCCCCGTGCCGGGCTGGTGCAGCGGCGAGGTGTGCACGGAGAGGGTCGCGATCCGCCGGGGCCGCGGCCACGGCAGGGCGCCCCGCTGACGACCCACACCGGTGTGCAATTCCGCCACGTCCGCTCCTTCTGTCACGGTTGATGCCGTCCCGCACGACCGGCGCTCCTCGGTCAACCCGTACGCCGGATGTCATCTTCCCCATCGGGCTTCGGAAATGCGCAGGGCCGGGTGGCCGGCGTGACGGACCTCATTCCGGCCCGGTCGGGCCGCCCGCGCGCACGCCGTGAGCGGGAGCGAGAATGGTCCGATGACCTCTGTCGCGATCGTCACCGGGGCGTCCAGCGGGATCGGGGCGGCCACCGCCCGCCGGCTCGCCGCCGAGGGCTTCCACGTGCTCGCCGCCGCCCGGCGCACCGACCGGCTGGCCGGCCTGGTCGCCGAGATCGAGCAGGCCGGCGGCGCGGCCACCGCCGTCGAGTGCGACGTCACCTCCGACGAGTCGGTGGCCGCCCTGCGGGCCGCCGCCGAGGCCGCGCCCGGGCCGGTCACCCTGCTGGTCAACAACGCCGGCGGCGCGCGCGGGCTCGACCCGGTGGAGTCCGGCTCGGTCGGCGACTGGCAGTGGATGTACGACGTCAACGTGCTCGGCACGCTGCGGGTGACCCAGGCGCTGCTGCCCGCGCTGGAGGCCTCCGGCGCGGGCACCGTCGTGATCGTCAGCTCGACCGCCGGGCACACCGTCTACGAGGGTGGCGGCGGGTACACCGCGGCGAAGCACGCCCAGACCGCGATCGCCGGCACGCTCCGGCTCGAGCTGTGCGGCCGGCCGGTCCGGGTGATCGAGATCGACCCGGGCATGGTGCGGACCGACGAGTTCGGCCTGGTCCGGTTCGGCGGTGACGCCGAGCGGGCAGCCGCCGTCTACGCCGGGGTGGCCGAGCCGCTCGTCGCCGACGACGTCGCCGACTGCGTCGCCTGGTGCGCCACCCGCCCGCACCACGTGAACATCGACCAGTTGGTGGTCCGCCCGCTGGCCCAGGCGGCCCAGCACAAGGTGCACCGGGTCGCACAGTGAAGCGCGAGGAGTGAGCCG